>NZ_JBQWIF010000006.1:0-191748 GCF_052958135.1 Pseudomonas sp. SZ40
GGAGTTTTCAGATCAGGCCGCGCCGGAAGTGGTGCGCATTATAGGCCCCCACGAAATCAGGTCAAGGGCTTATTTCATCCGATTGCAATAAAACCGCTCAGTCGGCTTTCCCTCTATATAAGCAGCAGCTCAGAAGCCGCTATCTGAGCCCCAGGCGCTTGGCCAGGCGCTGCAGGTTGGCACGGTCCATATCGAGTTCGCGGGCTACATCGGCCCAGCGCCCGGCATGGCGAGCCAGTGCAGCCTCTATAAGGCGCCGCTGGTAGTCATCCACTGCATCGCGCAGCCCTAGGCCAGCGCTCGACGCTTCGGCAGCATCGCTCACGGGGCGCTCCTCTTGCCCTGGAGTCACGGTGGATGGATGCAGGTCCAGTGCGCGGCTATCGATGGTGAGTATCTGCGGGCGTTCCACGCAGGCCGACAACGCCTTGATGGCCGCGCGGCCGATCAGGTGCTCCAGTTCCCGGACATTGCCCGGCCAGTCATGCTGCAACAGGGTTTTCTGAGCATCGGCCGCGAGACGCAGGCTACGCAGCCCAAGCCGTGCCCGGTTATCTTCCAGGAAGTAGCCGGCGAGTAGCAGCACATCGCGACCCCGCTCGCGTAGTGCCGGCACCTTGAGCGGGTACACGCTAAGGCGATGATAGAGGTCGGCGCGAAAGCGCCCGGCGCGCACTTCTTCGGCCAGGTCACGGTTGCTGGCGGCCAGCACCCGCACGTCCACACGGTGCTCGCGGTCCGAGCCTACCCGTTGTAGCTGGCCACTCTGCAGCACCCTCAACAGCTTCGACTGCACGGCAAGCGGTAGCTCGCCCACCTCATCGAGAAACAGGGTGGCGCCATCGGCCACCTCGAATTTGCCACGCCGCTCACTGACAGCCCCCGAGAATGCCCCACGGACATGACCGAACAGCTCGCTCTCCACCAAGGTATCGGGCAACGCCGCACAGTTGATGCTGACCATCGGCCGCGATGCACGCGCGGATGCCGCATGCAGTGCTTCGGCGACCAGTTCCTTGCCCACACCGGTTTCGCCACTGATGAGGACGGTCAGGTCACTGCCGCCGACCAGCGCTATCTCCTGAAGCAGGGCCTTGTGCCTGGAGCTCTGACCGATCATCTCCCGGGGGCGCACGGCGTCGGCCGCCTGCTTATAGAGTTCGGCGCGGCGCTGTTCGTCCTCCACGCGCCCCATCAGCAGGCTGATCCGCTCGGCGGCGGCCACCGTCGCGGCGGCCAGGCTGGCGAAAGCCTCCAGCATGCCGAGATCGACACGGCCAAAGCTGCTCGACTGCAGCGAGTCCAGAGTCAGCAGCCCCCAGAGCTGCTCCTTTATATAGAGAGGACAACCCAGGCAGTCATGAACCTCGAGATGGCCATGCTGCCCGTCGAGCAGCCCATCATAAGGATCGGGCAGTTCGCAGTCTGCGGCGAAGCGGGTGGGGCCACGGTGCTGCAGCAACTCGTGCAAACGGGGATGCTCGCTCACCTTGAAACGCCGGCCCATGGTATCGGCACTGAGCCCCTCCACCGAGAGCGGCACCAGCACGTCGCCATCGAGCCTGAGCAGTGCCACCGCATCACAGGGAAACAGCTGCCGCAGCGCAGCAAGCAGCCGACGATAGCGCTCGCTTTCGGGTAGTTCACGGGACAGGTCATCGACCAATGGCAGCAGAGAGACAAGCAGGGGGCTGGAGGTCATAAAGACACCAAGAGAGTCATATAGACGCTGAATAGAACGGGTCGAAAAGACTCATAGCACGCGCAAGCCCAGCAATCCAGCGGCTTTGCGAGTTGGCACGGGATCTGTAATGACCAAGGCAACCCACCTTCATGCCTTGCGACAGGAACCATCACCATGCTGACCAGCCAACAACGCACCCTTATCAAAGCCACCGTCCCATTACTGGAAACCGGCGGTGAAGCGCTGACCCGACACTTCTACGCCATGATGCTGGAGGAGTATCCCCAGGTTCGCCCGCTGTTCAACCAGGCCCACCAGGCCAGCGGCGACCAGCAACGTGCCCTGGCCAACGGCGTGCTCATGTACGCCCGGCATATCGACCAGCTCGAAGCACTGGGGCCGCTGGTGGGCCGCATCGTCAACAAGCACGTGGCCCTGCAGATCCTGCCGGAACATTACCCCATCGTCGGCACTTGCCTGCTGCGCGCCATTCGCGAGGTACTGGGCGAGGAGATCGCTACCGATGAGGTGATCGACGCCTGGGCTGCCGCTTACGGGCAGTTGGCAGACATTCTGATCGGTGCCGAGGAAAGCGCCTACCGCGAACACGAGCAGGCGCCGGGCGGCTGGCGTGGTTCACGGGACTTCAAGGTGGTGGCCAGAACCGTGGAAAGCGAGGAGATCACCTCCTTCCATCTGGCGCCCATCGATGGCGGTGACGTGCTGGTTCAGCAGCCCGGCCAGTACATCGGCCTGCGCCTGGTCATCGATGGCAAGGAGCAGCGCCGCAACTACTCGCTGTCCGCGCGGGGCAACGGCCGTGAGTACCGCATCAGCGTCAAGCGCGAGGCAGGCGGCAAGGTTTCCAACTACCTGCACGACCACGTCCAGGTCGGCGATACCCTGGAGCTGTTCCCGCCAGCCGGTGACTTCGTGCTGCGTCAGTCGGACAAGCCTCTGGCGCTCATCACTGCAGGCGTGGGCATCACGCCGGCACTGGCGATGGTCGAAGCCGCCCGCGAGAGCGGACGCCCCATCCACTTCATCCATTACGCGCGCCATGGCGGTGTACATGCCTTCAGGCAATGGATCGAAGAACAGAGCCGCGACTACCCGCAGATCAGCTATCGGTTCTGCTACAGCGCGCCGCGCGATGGCGACAGGCCACACGGCCAGGGCGTGATCAGCCGCGAGCAACTGGCCGGCTGGCTGCCTGGAGAGCGCGACATGGATGCCTACTTCCTGGGTCCGAAACCCTTCATGGCTCAGGTGAAGCGTCACTTGCGGGAACTCGGCGTACCAGCGGAGCAGTGCCACTACGAGTTCTTCGGCCCGGCCTCCGAGCTGGATGCCTGACGCGCGCTTACTAATAGAAGCGGGTCAGATCACTCCCTGACGGCGTAGCGCCTCGATCTGGCTGACGTCCAGCCCAAGCACTTCGGCGAGGACGCGTTCGGTATGCTCGCCCAGCAGCGGAGGTGCCTGGCGGTACTCCACCGGGCTGGCCGACAGGCGCAACGGGCTGGCTACCTGCGGCGTGCTACCGGCCAGGGGGTGTGGCAGATCGATACGCAAACCGCGGGCGATCACCTGAGGGTCGGCGAAGACCTGCTCAAGGTCGTTGACCGGCCCGCACGGCACACCTGCCGCCTCCAGCAGGCCGACCCACTCGACCGTGGTGCGGAACACCGTGGCCTGGCGGATCAGCGGGATCAGCTCGGCACGATGGGCGACGCGCTGACCGTTGCTGGCGAAACGTGGATCGACACCCCACTCGGGATGCCCGGCCACGTCGCAGAACTTGCGGAACTGGCTGTCATTGCCAACCGTGAGGATCAGGTCGCCATCGGCGGTGGGGAACGCCTGATAGGGGACGATATTAGGGTGAGCATTACCCAGGCGCTTCGGCGACACACCGGTGGTCAGGTAGTTCATCGCCTGATTGGCCAGGCAGGCGACCTGCACGTCGAGCAGCGCCATGTCGATGTGCTGGCCTTCACCGGTCTTTTCCCGGTGGGCCAGGGCGGCCAGCACGGCGACCGTCGCGTAGAGCCCGGTAAGGATATCGGTGAGCGCGACGCCGACCTTGACCGGCCCACCGCCCTCCCCGCCATCGGGCTGGCCGGTGAGGCTCATCAGCCCGCCAAGCCCCTGGATCATGAAGTCGTAGCCGGCCCGCTTGGCATAGGGGCCGCTCTGGCCGAAACCGGTGATGGAGCAGTAGATCAGCCGTGGGTTGATCGCCTTCAGGGTGGCGTAGTCCAGCCCGTAGGCAGCCAGGCCGCCGACCTTGAAGTTCTCGATGAGGATGTCCGACTTGCCTGCCAGCTCGCGCACCAGGCGCTGCCCTTCCGCCTGTGTGAAGTCGAGGGTCAGCGACTGCTTGTTGCGGTTGGCCGACAGGAAGTAGGCCGCTTCGCTGGTATCGCGCCCCTCATCGTCGCGCAGGTAGGGCGGGCCCCAGTGGCGGGTGTCGTCGCCGACTTTCGGGCGTTCGACCTTGATCACCTCGGCGCCGAGGTCGGCGAGGTTCTGCCCGCACCAGGGCCCGGCGAGCACGCGGGACAGGTCGAGCACACGGAGATGGGAAAGAGCACCGGACATCGCGGAGGCCTCGTGCAAGCGTGACGCGGAGCGTCACCAGCGGCGTTCCCACGCGGACGGTTCGACGCCTCGACATGGGAACGATCAACAGTCAGAAGAACGCCTGGATCCCGGTCTGCGCGCGGCCGAGGATCAGCGCATGCACGTCATGGGTACCTTCGTAGGTGTTCACCACCTCGAGGTTGACCAGATGACGGGCCACGCCGAACTCGTCGCTGATGCCATTGCCGCCGAGCATGTCGCGAGCCATGCGGGCGATATCGAGCGCCTTGCCACAGCTGTTGCGCTTCATGATCGAGGTGATTTCCACCGCAGCGGTGCCTTCGTCCTTCATTCGGCCCAGGCGCAGGCAGCCTTGCAGGGCGAGGGTGATCTCGGTCTGCATGTCGGCCAGTTTTTTCTGGATCAACTGGTTGGCAGCCAGCGGGCGACCGAACTGATGACGGTCCAGGGTGTACTGACGCGCAGTGTGCCAGCACGCCTCGGCGGCCCCCAACGCTCCCCAACTGATGCCGTAGCGGGCAGAGTTGAGGCAGGTGAACGGGCCACGCAAGCCACGTACGTCAGGGAAGGCGTTCTCTTCGGGACAGAACACGTTGTCCATGACGATCTCGCCGGTGATCGAGGCGCGCAGGCCGACCTTGCCATGGATCGCCGGTGCCGACAGCCCTTCCCAGCCCTTTTCCAGCACGAAGCCGCGGATCTCGCCGGCGTCATCCTTGGCCCAGACCACGAAGACATCCGCGATAGGCGAATTGGTGATCCACATCTTGCTGCCGCTCAGGCGGTAGCCGCCGTCGACCTTCTTCGCCCGGGTGATCATCGAGCCCGGATCGGAACCGTAGTTCGGCTCGGTGAGGCCGAAGCAGCCGATGTATTCACCGGTGGCCAGTTTGGGCAGGTACTTCTGCTTGGTGGCTTCGTTGCCGAATTCGTTGATCGGCACCATCACCAGGGACGACTGCACGCTCATCATCGAGCGGTAGCCGGAATCCACACGTTCCACTTCGCGGGCGATCAGGCCGTAGCACACATAGTTGAGACCACTGCCGCCATAGGCTTCGGGGATGGTCGCGCCGAGCAGACCGGTGTCTCCCATCTCACGGAAAATCGCCGGGTCGGTCTTCTCATGACGGAAGGCCTCGAGAACCCGCGGCGCCAGCTTGTCGGCGGCGAACTGCTCGGCGCTGTCGCGCACCATGCGTTCTTCTTCGGTGAGTTGCTGATCGAGCAGCAGCGGGTCGATCCAGTTGAAGCTTGCCTTGGCGGCCATCGCAGAATCCTCGTGCATGAACAGGTCTTGTTGGGCTTAGCC
The DNA here is from genome assembly GCF_052958135.1 of Pseudomonas sp. SZ40. Classification (NCBI taxonomy): domain Bacteria; kingdom Pseudomonadati; phylum Pseudomonadota; class Gammaproteobacteria; order Pseudomonadales; family Pseudomonadaceae; genus Pseudomonas; species Pseudomonas sp. SZ40. Next base: position 5,604 of record NZ_JBQWIF010000006.1, read on the forward strand.
TAGGCAGCTAGCCGCCTCTCGGCAAACGAGTAATTCGCACGCAGTTGTGCACCATGCTCACTCCGAGATAGCCTGAACAGCCTATAAAAGCACCGATTAGTGAGGTGTTCGCATACATGCGCCGCAAGATCCCCAGCACGGCAGCGTTGATCGCCTTCGAGGCCTCGGCACGCCATCAAAGCTTCACTCGCGCAGCGGACGAACTGGCGCTGACTCAGGGCGCCGTTTGCCGGCAGATCGCCGGGCTGGAGGCGTTTCTTGGCGTGGAGCTGTTCCGCCGTTCGCGAAGGGGCGTAGTGCTTACCGAAGCGGGCACTGCCTATGCTGGCAAGGTCGCCGCCCAGCTCGATGCCGTGGAGCGCGACACCCTTGCGCTGATGGGGGCTCAGGGCGCCATGAGCCTGGAGCTGGCCGTGGTGCCGACCTTCGCCACCCAATGGTTGCTGCCACGGTTGGCGGATTTCCAGCGCCTGCACCCGGAGGTCACCGTGCACCTGACCAACCGCACCCGCCCTTTCCTGTTCGCCGATACCGGTTTCGACGCAGCGATCTACTTCGGCGACGGCGACTGGTCAGGCACTGCGGCGTACTTTCTGATGCACGAACACCTGATGCCGGTGTGCAGCCCCGCGCTGCTCGACGGTGGCGCGGTGAGCGCCGAGCGGATCGCCGAACTGCCGCTGCTGCAGCAGAGCACACGGCCTTACGCCTGGCGCCAGTGGTTCGCAGCGCAGGGGCTGAATGTCGGCCGCGACATGACCGGCCCGCGTCTGGAGTTGTTCTCGATGCTCGCCCAGGCGGCCTGCCACGAGATGGGCGTGGCGCTGATTCCACCGTTCCTGATCCAGCGCGAGCTGGCCGACGGCAGCCTGGTGGTCGCCCTCGACAGACCGGTGCCGGACAACGGCCGCGCCTATTACCTGACCGTACCGGAGCGCAAGGTCGAGTCCGCGGCGCTCAAGGCCTTCCGTGACTGGTTGTTGGTTGAGGCCCGGCACTATGGGGCATCGGCCTGAGCGGCGCGGTGGGGCAGCGAAGGAAGGCGGCGCCGGTCGACTTGCAGGGCTGAAGCCCACCAACTGTCGGCCTCAGCGCCCCGATGACGAATGCAACTGCACGCCTGATCGGAGGAAGCCGCACGTGTGCGGCAAATGCAGTATCCTGCGTGTCGTTCTTGACCACTGCCAGAACCGCCTTGTCTCTAATCACCTCCAGCAAAAGTCTCGTTTTCCGGATCATCGCGCTGATGCAGCGCCATCCCGGAGCGATTGCCATATTCGGTTTTCTGTCCGGGTTGGCGAGTTTCGTACTGGTCGACCGCCAGGCCGGGCTGGCCAAGGTGCTGGCTCTGGTGCTGCTGGTCAGCTGGCTGTGGCTCATTCTGGAAAACGTGCTGCGCGAACGCATCGCCGCCCGCTTCGGCTTCGAGCTACCGCGCCCGCTGCTGCGCTACGCCACGCAGATGATCCACCAGGAAAGTCTGTTCTTCGTCCTGCCGTTCTTCTTCATCACCACCACCTGGAACAGCAGCCAGGCCCTGTTCAGCGGGCTGTTGGCCGCGGCGGCGCTGGTCTCAATCACCGACCCGCTCTACTACCGGTGGCTGGCACCACGGCGCTGGATCTTTCTCGCCTATCACACCCTGGCGCTGTTCGCGGTGATGCTCACGGCGCTGCCGATCATCTTCAAGCTCAACACCACCGAGAGCTATCAGTATTCGCTGGCGGCCGCCGTGCTGCTGTCGTTCCCCAGCCTGTTCAGCATCATCACCGTACGCAAATGGTGGCGCGGCCTGCTGCTGGTCGGCCTGACCCTGGCTATTGGCGCATTTGGCTGGGTAACCCGAACCTGGGTGCCGCCGGCCACGTTATGGCTGACCGAGGTGGCGATCACCACCGAGTTCGACAACCAGAACCGCTCGCCCGGCGAAGGGGTCGATCAATTGAGCGCCAGCCAGCTGCGCAGTACGGGTATCTATGCCTACACGGCGATCAACGCCCCGCGCGGCCTCGATGAGCGCATCTATCACGTCTGGGAGCACAACGGCCAGGAGCTGGAGCGCATCGCACTGGATATCCACGGCGGTCGCGAGAAAGGCTATCGCGCCTGGACGCACAAGAAGAACTTCCCGCAGGACGTGGAAGGTGACTGGCAGATCCAGGTGCTCACCGACGCTGGCCAGATGATCGGCGTACTGCGTTTCGAAGTGACACCCGACGCCACTGCACAGACGGGCAATCAAGGAGGATTGAATGAACCGCTACCTGAGCAGCCCCCTGCTGCTGATCCTGACGCTGACGATCAGCGCCTGTGACTTCAATGCCGTTCCAGTGGATGAGGAGCGCGAACTGCTGCTCGCCGACCGGGACTTCGCTCATCTGCGCAAGGGCCGGGGCGGCCACTACAGCAAGAACGTGCAATACCTGACACGCACCGTCGAGCTGAGCTACACCCACAACACCGACGACAATTTCTACCTGTACAGCGCCGTGACCATCTACCCCACGGCTGGCGATGCACTGGTCAGTGGCTATGCGGGTAATTTCGGCGCCAGCTACTCATTGAAGAGCAACGGCCTGGAAAAGCGCGCGCTGGCCCTGAGCCCAGGCCACGCCAAGGACTCCAGCCTCGATTTGCTCACCAGAGGCGGCGAGCCGGTCGGCAATCTGTTCTTCACCCGGGTGGCGAACAAGAGTGTGTTCATCCTGTTCACCGGGGTGTACTTCGAGCAGGCCGAGCAGTTCGAGGACTTCATCGCCCCGCGCCTGCAGCGGATACACGACTTCAAGCCGCGTGACCCGCTGGTGACCTGGGCCGGAGGCCTGTTCGGCGGCAGCTCTCAGCCGAAGAACCAATAGCACACGGCGATCGCGGCGACCACGCCGGAGAACTCGGCCAGCAGCGCACAACCCACGGCGTGCCGGGCACGCTGAATGCCCACCGCGCCGAAGTAGACGGCCAGCACGTAGAAAGTGGTCTCGGTACTGCCCTGAATGATTGCCGCAGCCAGAGCCGGAAAGCTGTCGACGCCCTGGGTCTGCATGGTTTCGATCAGCATGGCCCGCGCCGCGCTTCCGGAGAATGGCTTGACCATGGCGGTCGGCAGCGCGTCGACGAAGCGGGTATCCCAGCCGCCCCAGGCGACGATCCAGCGGATGCCGTCGAGCGCCAGCTCCAGAGCACCGGATGCACGCAGCACACCCACCGCGCAGAGCATCGCCACCAGATACGGCAGCAGGCTCTTGGCCACGTCGAAGCCTTCCTTGGCCCCTTCGATGAATTGCTCGTAGACCTGCACCTTGCGCAGCGCACCGATCACCACGAAGGCGATGATGATGCCGAACAGCGTCAGGTTACCGAGCAGCGATGACAGGGCTGCCAGGGCGGTGGCGGACATGCCGGCGAGCATCGCCATGAAACCGCCGAGCAGCAGCGCGCCGGGAATCATGTAGGCCAGCACGACCGGGTCCCACAGACGCAGGCGCTGCATGATGGCCACGGAAAACAGGCCGACCAGGGTGGAAACGCTGGTCGCCAGCAAAATCGGCAGGAACACCAGCGTCGGGTCCGGCGCACCTTGCTGGGCGCGGTACATGAAGATGGTCACGGGCAGCAACGTCAGCGACGAGGCATTGAGTACCAGAAAGAGAATCTGTGCGTTGCTCGCCGTGGTGCTGCTGGGGTTGAGTTCCTGCAGGGAGCGCATGGCCTTGAGACCGATGGGCGTGGCCGCGTTGTCCAGCCCCAGGCCGTTGGCGGCGAAGTTCATGGTGATCAGGCCCAGGGCCGGATGGCCGCGCGGCACTTCAGGCATCAAGCGTGCGAACAGCGGGCCGAGCACACGCGCCAGGGCGTCCACAAGCCCGGCTTTCTCAGCGATGCGCAACAGGCCAAGCCACAAGGTCAGCGTACCGAACAGCAGTACCATCACCTCGACGGACAGTTTGGCCATGGCGAACAGGCTTTCCACCATCGCCCCGAACACCGCCGGATCGTCAGCCAGCAGCCAGCGGCTGAGCCCTGCTACCGCCGCTACCACGAAAAAGCTCAGCCACAAGCCGTTGAGCATAAGTCACCCCCTAGAACATAGCGGCTGATGATAACGCGGCCAGGCAGGGGATGTGGAAGGGAGAGATAGGGGGTCGAGAAGTTTTACCGGACTACAGATAGAGCAACGGCGCCAGAGGGCGCCGTCAGCAGCATCAGTACCAGTTGGGGTCTTTCTTCAACTGTTCCTGCAGCAGTTGCTTGATCCCGTCGTCCGGCTCACCGAGCCAACGCAAATCAGCATGCTCACTGGGCGTCTTGTCCTCGGGTAAACCCTCGGGCAACTGCACCCAGAGTGCGTACGCATCGTCCCGGTCCGGCGTGAAGGCGACGTACAGGCGCTGGTTGAAACAATTGGATGTTTCGCACAACTGCCCGACCAGATACTGGTCGCCGTCTTCTTCCAGCGTCTTCATCGGCGTGGCAACGCCGCTGAGGTTGATCACCCACTCGGGCAAACGCTCCTCGTCCTGGATGAGCTCCTTCCAGGCTTCACGATAGTCAGGATTGCTCCCAAGCAGATCGTTCAGACGGAATTCCCCATCGTTGGCGGCCAAGGCCGCCGCGCTACCGCCCAGCATCAGGGCGGCAACGAGCGTCTTGAATCGATTCATCGTCATGGCCTAGCCCCGAGGGCGGCGACCCATGATGAACGAAACGATGAACATGACCAGGAACACCACGAAAAGGATTTTCGCGATACCTGTGGCAGTGCCTGCGATACCACCGAAGCCCAGAACGGCAGCGACAATGGCGATGATCAGAAAGGTAATGGCCCAACTCAGCATGGCGTTTCTCCTTGGTTTTTTGAGGTCTTGCGGGTGTAACAGTTAAAAATCGGTAGGCGTCTCAGAACACCCAGCGGGTTTGCTTGACCGGCGCTTCCACGGCTTCGGCACGAACCCAGTCACCCGTGGTCCGGGTCTGTGCACTTACGGTCTGCAACGAGGCCGGAGCAGCGGAAGCGGCAGCAGGTTGAACGCTAGCCGGCACATGGGCCTGGCTGGAAACCGGCGACTCGACAGCCTTGGTTTGGGGAGCCTTGAACGACACGCTCATCATCAGGACCAGAACAGCGGCAACCGCAATGATCAGAATCTCGGTGTGGGCGCGGTGAAGGTTCATGTAAGGCTCCTCAAGGTCGTTGCCGAACGGCTAAGCGTTCTTTTCATGACTAGGTAATTGCAGCCTGCGTGCCAGCTCGAAACAAAAATAAAATACTTAAAAATCAACAACTTAAAAAACAAAACCAAGTGCCATCATTGGCATCCTGCACGATCGCGTTACAAAGCTCGGGCGTTCTGCACGACGCCAGGGGCGGCACATCCCTGTGCCAGGTGGGGTTACATGGCGTGTTTCAGGTCACGCATACGGTCATGGCAGGCACGTACCTTGGGCATTTCCACGGCGAGCAATGCGCGCACGTCCGGCTCAGCGCTCTCCAGCGCATCCTCGAAGGCGTGCAGGATGCGGTCTTCCGCTTCTTCCAACTGAGCCACGTAGGTGGCCTCTTCATCACTGGACAGGGTGGCGCGAGCGTCGGCATAGGCCTGACGCAGCTTGCCCACCACGGTGCCGCTGGAGGTGGGCTCCTCCTGATTGGCGGCGACCTTGACCGAAAGGGCCTGAATCACCTGGTTCTTGGTTTGCGACATGTCACGGAACAGTGCCTGCAGGCGCACATCCTTGACCTCATCATGGGCGTGCTCGTAGAAGCGCTGGCCGTCACGGATGATTGCGATCAGTTCGTTGAGTTGCTCGGTCTTGTTGCTCATGGCGATATTCCTGTCTTTATAGGCAGTGCCGTCAGCGGCCCTGCATAGAATGGCGGTCGCTGGCGACCACCTCCCTTGCTGCTCTTTAGCTGGCGATGCGCAGGGCGTCGGCATCGACTCCACGCACGCCACGAATGTTGCGCGCGGTCTCGACGGCGAGGCGCTTCTCGGCATTGCTCAGCACGGTGCCGCTGAGGCTCACGAAGCCCTCGCGGGTATCGACCTTGATGTTCAGGCTGTCGAGGTTGCGGCTGTACAGAAAGCTGGACTTCACCTTGCCGGTTATCCAGGTGTCGCTGATCGACGCAGCGGCGTCGTTGGCAGCGTTCTGCGCCTCGGCCGACGCGCTGTCGGCGGTGTTGATGCTGAGGTGGTTGTGCACCTCACGAACGCCTTCGGTATTGGTGACGAGCTCACCGGCCAGCTCCTTGGCCACCGGGGTACCCGCATTGCCACTCAGGCTGACCACGCCGTTTTCGGCACGCACCTGAATGTCCAGGCCCTCGGTGTTGCTGTTCCACAACAACTTGGATTTCACCGTTGCGGCCAGGGTGGCATCATCGAAACGCTGGGCCAGCGTCTTGTCGGTGGTGATTCGCGCCTGCTCGTCGACAACTGCAGCCTCGATGGCAGGATCGACCTCGAGCTCATTGTTCACCTCACGAACGCCGTCGATACTGCCAGCCAGCTCGGCGGCCAGCTCGCGCTCGGCGGAGTTTTCCACCGCCCCCTTCAGCGTGGCGGTGCCGCCATCTACCGAGACCACTATTTCGAAGGGATTGAGGTGCCGGTTCAGGGCGAATGCCGTATCGATGGCACCCTGCTGCCGGGCATCGCTCAGTTGCCGATCAATCCCCTCCTCGGCCGCCTGTGCAAGCGGTGCCAGGGTGATAAGACCGGTGATGGCAATGGCCAGTGCGGATTGTCTCAACAGCATGTAACGCCTCCTCCTGTGATTCACGAATGCCGCAGCAATGCGGTCAGGAAGGAGTCGCAAGCGTTATGCCAGCCGCCAAAAAAATAAAAACCAACTAAAATCAGTTGTTTAAATCCAAGTCATGGCAGCTGGCCGCTTGCACGATGCAAGATCACGTCATACTTGCCGTGCAACTTGCACGAAGATTCCCAGACTAATCTCTGCCATTCACCCCATGGAGCATGTAAATGGAAGCAACAGGTCAGAGCGGGCGCATCCTGCTGGTCGACGACGAAGCGGCTATCCTGCGTACCTTCCGCTATTGCCTGGAAGACGAGGGCTATCAGGTCACCACTGCCAACAGCGCAGCGCAAACCGAGTCACTGCTGCAGAGGCAGGTATTCGACATGTGCTTCCTCGACCTGCGCCTTGGCGATGAGAACGGCCTCGACGTGCTGGCGCAGATGCGCATCCTCGCGCCCTGGATGCGCGTGGTGATCGTCACCGCGCACTCGGCCATCGACAGTGCCGTGGATGCCATGCAGGCAGGCGCTGCGGATTATCTGGTCAAACCATGCAGCCCGGACCAACTGCGCCTGGCCGCTGCCAAGCAACTGGAAGTACGGCAACTCTCCGCACGCCTGGAAGCCCTGGAAGGCGAAGTGCGCAAGCCCAGCGATGGCATCGACTCGCACAGCCCGGCAATGATGGCGATCCTGGAAACCGCCCGGCAGGTGGCGACCACCGATGCCAATATCCTGATCCTCGGCGAATCCGGTACCGGTAAAGGCGAGCTGGCGCGCGCCATTCACGGCTGGAGCCGCCGTGCCAAGAAATCCTGCGTGACCATCAACTGCCCGTCGCTGACCGCCGAGCTGATGGAAAGCGAGTTGTTCGGTCACAGCCGCGGCGCCTTCACCGGCGCCAGCGAAAGTACCCTGGGGCGGGTCAATCAGGCCGATGGCGGTACGCTGTTCCTCGACGAGATCGGCGACTTCCCGCTGACCCTGCAGCCCAAGCTGCTGCGCTTCATCCAGGACAAGGAATACGAGCGCGTAGGCGACCCGGTGACCCGTCACGCCGATGTACGCATCCTCGCGGCGACCAACCGTGACCTCGCTGACATGGTCAAGGAAGGACACTTCCGTGAAGACCTGCTGTACCGCCTCAACGTCATCACCCTGAACCTTCCGCCACTGCGCGAGCGCGCCGATGACATCCTTACCCTGGCCGACCGTTTCCTCGCTCGCTTCGTCAAGGATTACGCCCGCCCGGCCCGCGGTTTCAGCGAAGAGGCGCTGAAGGCGCTGCTCGACTACCAGTGGCCCGGCAACATCCGCGAGCTGCGCAACGTGATCGAGCGCGCCAGCATCATTTGCCCCGGTGAATGGGTAGAGGTCGCTCATCTGGGGATGAGTGCATCGGTCACCAACAGCGCCCCGCGTGTGGGCGCCGACCTGAGCCTGGAGGAGCTGGAGAAGGCGCATATCTCGGCGGTGCTGGCCAACAGCGAAACCCTCGACCAGGCAGCCAAGACGTTGGGCATCGACGCCTCGACGCTATATCGCAAACGAAAGCAGCTCGGCCTATGAAGCTGCGCAGCAAGCTGTTCCTCAGCACCAGCGCCCTGCTCACCGTTGCCTTGCTGGGCCTGATGCTGGGCATTTTCAGCGTGCTGCAGCTCACTCAGTCGCAAAACCGCACGCTGGCGCACAATCTGGAAGTCATCAGCGATAGCCTCGATCTCCGCCAGGAGCTGGGCAAGCAGCTATTCATGATGCTTGGCGAGGACTTCGACCAGCAGACGGTGCAGAGCCTGAAGGAGTCCGACCAACGCATCCGCAGATGGATCGACGATGGCTTGCAGGCCAGCCCGACGGAAGCCGACCGTCAGGCGATCGTCGATATCCAGGCCGCCTACCAGAACTTCAGCCGCCTGTTGGAAGACCCACTGACCGTACGCGGCCAACTGCTTACCAACGATGATTTCGCCAGAACCATCGAGACCGTTCGTGACCGCCTCAACGCCCTGCAGGTGAGCTACGTGACGGCCGTCCAGCAGTCGGAAGCCGAAGCCCGTGACCGTGCCTGGCTGATCGCCGGATTGCTGGGGCTGGTCGGCCTCGCCGTGCTGGTGATCGGCTTCATCACCGCGCACACCATCGCCCGCCGAGTCGGTCAGCCGATCGATGCCCTGGCCCGCGCTGCAGACCAGATCGGCCGCGGCGACTTTCAGGTGACCTTGCCGATTACCCCGGTTGCCGAACTGTCCGCACTGAGCCGCCGTTTCGGTCTCATGGCGGAGAGCCTGCGCCAGCTAAAGAGCAGCAACGTCGAAGCGTTGATGGCTGAGCAGCACCGCCTGCAGGCCGTGCTCGACAGCATCGACGACGGCCTGCTGATCTTCGGTCGCGACGGTCTGCTCGAACATTTCAATCCGGTCGCCCAGCGCCAGCTTGGCTGGCATGACCAGCCCCTCGGCCAGAGCCCAAGCCAGGCCCTGTCTCGCCCGGAGCTGGATGATCAACTGCAGCACGTACTGCAGGGCCACAGCCTGGAACAGCGCCTGGCGGACCTGCAGGTCGAGGCGAATGGCGAAACCCGCCTGCTCAACTACAGCCTGACACCGGTCAGCCAGGGCCAGGGGCAAATCCTCGGTGCCGTGATGGTGCTGCATGACGTGACCGAGCAGCGTGCCTTCGAACGGGCCAGAAACGAATTCGTGCTGCGCGCCTCCCACGAGCTGCGCACCCCGGTAACCGGCATGCACATGGCGTTCGGCCTGCTGCGCGAGCGCAGCAAGTTCGCCGAAGAGTCCCGCGAAGCGGATCTGGTGAGTATCGTCGACGAGGAAATGGAGCGTCTGGTGCACCTGATCGAGGATCTGCTGAATTTCTCCCGCTACCAGAGCGGCGTGCAGAAACTCGAACTGGCGCCTTGCGACATTCCCGACCTGCTAAGGCAGGCGGCCGCCCGGCATGTCGGCAAGGCCCAGGCGCGACAGGTCAGCCTGGCGCTGGAAAGCGCCGAGGGGCTGCCACGCATTCATCTGGATCAGGCGCAGATCGACCGGGTACTCGATCACCTGATCGATAACGCACTGCGCCACAGCCCAGAGTCAGGCACCATCCGGTTGCTCGCGCAACGTCAGGAGGACAGGCTGCTGATCAGTGTCGAAGATGAAGGTGAGGGCATCGCTTACGGCCAGCAGGCCAGGCTGTTCGAACCCTTCGTGCAGATCGGTCGCAAGAAGGGCGGAGCCGGGCTCGGCCTGGCGCTGTGCAAGGAAATCGTCCAGCTGCACGGCGGGCGCATCGGCGCCGAATCCCAGCCGGGCCAAGGCGCACGCTTTCATATCTCCCTGCCGCTTTAAGCGACAATCAAGGCAAGGGCGCCAGAGCTTCAGGCGCCCTCCCCGCCGGCCTGGTGTCAGGCCTTGCCCATGCGGTTGAGCACCAGAAGAAGCGCGGCGGTTTCCGCGTCCGGCTGACCGTCGTAGAGGCTTTGCCGGTACTTCATCTGGAATGCGCGGATCACGTTGCGTGTCGCTTCGTCGAGCACGCCGCTATCCGGCACCACGTAGCCCTGCGCGGCCAGTTGCTGCTGGAACCACGCGACGTCTGGCAGGCTGAGGGCGTAAGCGGCCTGCTCACGGGCGACTGCGGCGGCGTCCGGCCAGGGCATCAGGCCAGCATCGGCCAGTTGCTTCCAGGGGAACAGAGGGCCCGGATCGACCTTGCGCTGCGGCGCGATATCGCTATGACCGATGATGCTGCCAGGCGGCAAGTGGTGACGCGCCATGATGTCCTTGAGCAGCACGATCAGCGCGTCGATCTGCTGCTGAGCATAGGGCTGCCAGTAACGGCCCTTGGGCGTATCGAAGTAACCCTGGTTGATCAGCTCGATGCCGATGGTGGTGCCGTTGAGCCAGGTGCGCCCCTGCCACTCGCTGACGCCGGCGTGCCAGGCACGGCGATCCTCATCGACCAATTGGTAGATGGTCGGCGGCACGGCGTTGATCAGGTAGTGAGCGCTGACCTCTTCCTTGGTGAGCAACTCCAGCGAGCGTGGCAGGTCGGCCGAGGTGTAGTGCAACACGATGTACTGCACTCGGCTGCTCTGGCCGCTGGAGGTGTAGCTGTGATCGATGCGCGGCCCGCTGGCGCAACCAGCGAGCAGGAGGGCGAACAGGACAAGACTTAGGAATTTCATGGCTGGATATGCAATACGCTTTGTAGATTGTCCAACAGCATGTCGACGCTGAGCATGATCAACAGCATGCCCATCAGCCGCTCCACTGCGGTCAGCCCGCGAGGGCCGAGGAAACGCTGCAGGAACGAAGCCTGCAACAGGATGAACGCTGTCGCGGCCCAGGCCAGGATCAGCGCGAGGTAGAGCTCCCAGAGCTCGCCTTCGTGGGTGTTACGCAGGGTCATCAGCACCGCCAGTGCAGATGGCCCGGCCACTGCAGGCGTGGCCAGCGGCACGAGCATCGGTTCACCGTCCGGGACATCCCCGAGCACGCCGTGCGGGCTGGGGAAAATCAGCCGCATGGCGATGACGAACAGGATGATACCCCCCGCGATCGCGGTTGCCTCCCGCGACAGGCCAAGCGAGCTGAGCACTTTGTCACCAAAGGTAAGGAACAGCAGCAGCAATCCCAGGGCGAACAGCAGCTCGCGCGCGGCCACCCACAGGCGCCGCTCAGGGGCGACGTTCTTCAGGGCGGCAATGAAGATGGCAATGTTGCCAAACGGATCGGTGACCAGGAAGAGCAGCACGGCGATGCTGAAGATGTCCATGTTCGGGCTCCAGAAAACAGCCGCACAGTCTAGTGTCTGTAGGAGCTGCCGTCTGTCAGCAATGCGCCTTCGTATTACCGGGCAACGCCTGCCACTGGTCGGCGCCGGACGGCGCTGAACTTGTCGTACCTCTAAACGATCCATAATCAGACGACTATGAGGGAACATTCCATGCGTGCGCTGCTCTGGTTCAAACAGGACTTACGCCTCGACGATCACCCCGCGCTGCAGGGTGCCCTCGGTGCCAATCATCTTGTGCCTCTGTATGTTCTCGATCCGGCGTTGCTGCAACTCGACGAGTTCGGCAGCCGACGCATTGGCGTGCACCGCGCGCGCTTTCTGCTGGAAAGCCTGACAGCGCTCGACAGCGCCTTGCGCCAGCGTGGCTCGAAACTTCTGGTCATCACCGGAAAGCCGGAAGAGGTGGTCGTGCAGGTGGTCGAGCAGTTCGACCTGCAGCAGGTGCTGACCCTCGACGAAATCGCCCCTCAGGAACTCGCTCTGCTCGCTCGTGTACGCGACAGCCTTGGTGGCGTTCCCCTGCGCACGGCGCAAAGCAACAGCCTGTTCAGCGAAGCCGAACTGCCTTGCCCGCTGGCGCAGTTGCCTCAGGTGTACAGCCAGTTCCGCGCACTGGTCGATGCGCGCCAGTACGTGTTCCAGCCGCAAGCAGCGCCGGATCAACTGCCGCCGTTGCCAGATGGCGCCGATGCCCCGGAGTTCGGCCTGCCCACCCAGTCCCAGTTCGGCCTTGGCGATGCCCTGAGCATCGCGCCGAGCGCCTTTCCCTTCTCGGGTGGCGAGGCAGCGGCCCAGGCCCGACTGCGTGATTACCTGTGGGACAGCCAGGGGGTCAGGCGCTACAAGGAAACCCGTAATGGCATGATCGGCAGCGAGTATTCGTCGAAGTTCTCGCCCTGGCTGGCCAACGGCAGCCTGTCGCCACGCCGCACAGCAGCCGAGCTGCGCCGCCATGAATCGCTCTATGGGGCCAACGAATCCACGTACTGGCTATGGCTGGAACTGCTGTGGCGCGAGTTCTTTCGTTGCACCTTGCAGCGCCACGGCCATGCGCTGTTCGAAGCTGGCGGTTTGAAAGCCACCGAACGCGCGCCGCAGCAGATCGACGAGCGCTTCGAGCACTGGGCTCAGGGGCGTACCGGCATGCCGCTGGTCGACGCCAACATGCGCGAGCTGATCGCCACGGGTTTCATGTCCAATCGGGGGCGCCAGGTGGTAGCCAGCTACCTGGTCAGTGATCTGGAGCAGGACTGGCGTCATGGTGCGGCCTGGTTCGAGGAGCATCTGATCGACTATGACCCGGCCAGCAACTGGGGCAACTGGGCGTACCTGGCAGGCGTCGGCAGCGATCCGCGGCTCAAGCGCATGTTCAATGCCCTCAAGCAGGCTCGTCAGTACGACCCTCAGGGGGAATACGTCAGCCTGTGGATACCGGAGCTGCGCAGCCTGCCCGAACACCTGCGCCACACGCCGTTCCTGCTACCGCATCTGCAGCTGGAGGCGATCAACTACCCAAGGCTGGAGCAGATTCCCGAATCCTGGCAGCCGCACCTTCACGCCGTGGCCTGACGGGAGAACCGAGCGGCCCTGACGGACTGCTCGGCGTTGACCTGCGTACCGAGGACGGTGCTGGTGCGGCTCAGCCGCCTGGGGTGAAGTGCTTCTGAGTGGTGCCACGGGCGATCAGCCGGGACAGGTAATCCAGCTTTTGTGGATCACGGTCCACGAAGCGCAACACCACCTGCAGCCACTCGCTGTCAGGCTTCGGCTCGAAGGCGGCGACACTGTGCAGATAGCCGTTGAGGCGCGCCACTTCGGACGACTCGCCCTGCTCCAGATCGAGCACCACGCTTTCCAGCACTTGTGGAATCAGCTCGCCACGCTTGACCACCAACAATGCTTCCTTGAGGCTCAGTGCCTTGACGACGCAAGCCATGGTGCCGCCCGGCAGGCGCAGTTGGCCCTGGCTGCGGCCCATGGGCGTGCTTGAGGCGGCTTTGGCAGGAGCCGGGCTGGCACTGAACGCCGCCGCTGGCTGAGGCGCAGCGGCCGGCCGGACGGTTTCCGCTTTGCCGGCGGTCAGCGCGGCCAGCGAATCATTGGCGAAAGCCCCGGTGCTGAGCATTTTCGGCGGCGCGGCCGACATCAGTGCGGCCAGCTTGCCGCTGCGCTGCAGGGCTTTCTTGACCTTGGTGATCAGTTGCTCGTTGGAGAACGGCTTGCCGATGAAATCGGAAACGCCAGCCTGAATGGCCTGCACGACGTTTTCCTTGTCGCCACGGCTGGTGACCATGATGAATGGCACGCCCTTGAGCGTTTCCTGCTCACGGCACCATTGCAACAGCTCGAGACCGGACATCTCGGGCATTTCCCAATCGCAGAGGATCAGGTCGATCGGGTTGCGGCCGAGCACCTGCTGGGCCTTGCGCCCGTTGACCGCCTCCTCGATCTGGATACCGGGAAGATGGTCGCGCAGCCCCTTCTTCACCAGATCGCGGATAAAGGTGGCATCGTCCACCACCAATACACTGACTTTGCTCATCGACCACTCCCTCGAATGGCCATTAGCATAGACGCCCGCACTGGCCTAAGGCCAATACTAAAGCGTAACCCTGCGGGAACGCGTGAAGGCAACCGACCGGTGCCGGGCATTCACGCGCGCTCAGGGTGCCAGAGCAACCAGGATCACTCCTTGGCGCCGCCCTGCACTTCTTCCTGCATGCGAGTCAGGCCGATGTGTTTGACGTCGGTGCCGCGTACCAGATAGATGACCAGCTCGGCGATGTTGCGGGCGTGATCGCCGATGCGCTCCAGCGAGCGCAGGGCCCAGATCACGTTGAGCACGCGGGAGATCGAACGCGGGTCTTCCATCATGTAGGTGACCAGCTCACGCAGTGCGGTCTTGTACTCACGGTCGACGGTCTTGTCGTACTGCGCCACGGAAAGCGCCAGGTCAGCGTCGAAACGGGCGAAGGCGTCCAGTGCTTCCTGCACCATCTTGCGAACCTGATCGCCAATGTGGCGAACCTCGACGTAGCCGCGCGGCGACTCGCCTTCCTCGGTCAGCAGGATCGCGCGCTTGGCGATCTTGGTCGCCTCGTCACCGATACGCTCCAGATCGATCACCGACTTGGAAATGCTGATGATCAGACGCAGGTCCGAGGCCGCCGGCTGGCGACGGGCGAGAATGCGTACGCACTCCTCGTCGATGTTGCGCTCCATCTGGTTGATCTGGTCGTCGATCTCGCGCACCTGCTGGGCCAGGCCGGAGTCGGCCTCGATCAGAGAAGTGACGGCGTCGTTGACCTGCTTCTCGACCAGACCGCCCATGGCCAGGAGGTGGCTGCGGACCTCCTCCAGCTCGGCGTTGAACTGCTGGGAAATATGATGGGTCAGGCTGTCTTTGTTGATCATCTGTTTCGCTCCGCGAAGGCTTCAAGCTCCGAGCTTCAAGCTACAAGTCATTGTCTGCGAATCACCCAGGATGGCCGCGTAACACTCGCGGCCCTAGCGACTGTCAGCCGTAACGACCGGTGATGTAGTCTTCGGTCTGCTTTTTGGCCGGGTTGGTGAACAGTGCATCGGTATCGCCGAATTCGATCAGCTTACCCATGTACATGAACGCCGTGTAATCGGAAACCCGCGCAGCCTGCTGCATGTTGTGGGTAACGATGACGATGGTGTACTTGGACTTCAGTTCGTAGATCAGCTCTTCGACCTTCAGGGTGGAGATCGGGTCGAGGGCCGAGCACGGCTCATCGAGCAGCAGGACTTCCGGCTGCACTGCCACGGTACGGGCGATCACCAGACGCTGCTGCTGACCACCGGACAGACCGAGGGCCGAATCATGCAGGCGATCCTTGACCTCATCCCACAGCGCCGCGCTCTTCAGACCCCATTCCACGGCCTCGTCGAGCACACGCTTCTGGTTGATGCCCTGGATGCGCAGGCCGTAGACCACGTTCTCGTAGATGCTCTTGGGGAACGGGTTGGGCTTCTGGAACACCATGCCGACACGGCGGCGCAGTTCGGCGACGTCTTCACCCTTGCGGTAGATGTCGCGACCATCGATGTTGATCTCGCCTTCCACGCGGCAACCGTCGACCAGATCGTTCATCCGGTTGAAGGTACGCAGCAGGGTCGACTTGCCGCAACCGGACGGGCCGATGAAGGCGGTCACGCGTTGCTTGGGGATGTTCATCTTGACGTCGTACAGGGCCTGCTTGTCGCCGTAGAACAGGTTCAGGCCGGGTACTTCGATGGCCACGGTTTCGTTGGCCAGGTTCAGGCTCTGCTTGTCGCGGCCAAGGGCCGAGATGTCGATGCCGTGGGAAGCGGTTTCGTGTTGCATAAGTGCTCACTCCGTTCGCAGCGCCAAGCTGCAAGCTGCAAGCTGCAAGCCCGTTCGCCGCGCTTCTGCTTGAAGCTTGCGGCTTGGGGCTTGCGGCTCGGATTTAGTGGTCCAGGGCCTTGTACTTCTCGCGCAGGCGGTTGCGCAGGTAGACGGCCGTCAGGTTGAGAATCGCGATTACCATTACCAGCAGCAGTGCGGTGGCGTAAACCAGCGGTCGCGCCGCTTCGACGTTGGGGCTCTGGAAGCCCACGTCATAGATATGGAAGCCCAGGTGCATGATCTTCTGGTCGAGGTGCAGGTAAGGGTAGTTGCCATCCACCGGCAGGCTCGGGGCCAGCTTGACCACACCAACCAGCATCAGTGGCGCCACCTCACCTGCAGCGCGGGCCACGGCGAGGATCAGACCGGTCATCATCGCCGGGCTGGCCATTGGCAGCACCACGCGCCATAGCGTTTCGACCTTGGTGGCACCCAGCGCCAGAGAACCTTCGCGCAGTGCCCGCGGAATCCGCGCCAGGCCTTCTTCAGTGGCGACGATCACCACCGGCACGGCGAGCAGTGCCAGGGTCAGCGAGGCCCACAACAGGCCCGGGGTGCCGAAAGTCGGTGCCGGAGCCGATTCAGGGAAGAACAGCCGGTCGATCGAACCACCGAGCACATAGACGAAGAAACCCAGACCGAACACGCCGTAGACGATTGCCGGGACGCCGGCCAGGTTGTTCACCGCGATCCGGATGACCCGGGTCAGCGGCCCCTGCTTGGCGTATTCACGCAGATAGATCGCGGCGATCACACCGAACGGGGTGACGATGACCGCCATGATCAGGGTCATCATGATGGTGCCGAAGATTGCCGGGAAGATGCCGCCCTCGGTATTCGCCTCACGCGGATCGTCGCTGACGAACTCCCACAGCTTGCTGCCGTAGAAGCTCAGCTTGTCGAGGTTCGACATGGCGTTCGGGCGAAACGCGCGGACCACTTTGCCGAGGCTGATTTCCAGCTCGCGGCCATCGGCGGAACGCACGGTCATGCTGTCGCGATTGAACTGCTGGTGGCGCGCATTCAGCTCGGCCTCGAGCACCTTGTATTCGGCATCCCAGCGGGCGCGTTCGGCAGCGAGGTCAGCCTGAGCGGCCTCGGTCAGCTCACCGCTGAGTTCGAGCTTGCGGGTCTCCAGACGTACGCGCTCGAGACCGGCGTTGATACGGCCGATGTCACGCTTCTCGAGTTGCACGATCTGGCTGTGCAGGCCGTCGACGCGGGCGATGCGTTTCTGCAGCTCCGCCCAGGCAGCGTCGCCTTCGGCAATCAGCTTGCCGTCTTCCTTGACGTTGATCAGGTAGCCGTAGAAGTTGCCCCACTCGCGGCGCTCGAAAGCGCTCAGGGTTTCAGGCCTGCGCTGCTCACCGAGCCATTCGCCGACCACCCAGGAGAAGTCGGCGCCGTACAGATCACGGTTACCGACCTTGAGCAGCTCGCGGGTCATGAACTCGCCGCCGTCGACATTTACCGGCAACCCGGCGGAGGCCAGGCGGGCACGGGGAATCTCTTCCTTCTGCACCACCTCGCCCGCCATGATCTTGGCTTCCTGACCAGGGATCTGGTAGGTGGCCTCGATGATGTCGGACGGCCAGAAGTGGGCCAGGCCACGGGTAGCGATCACGGCCAGCAGACCCAGGGTCATGATGATGGCGATGGATACCGCACCGGCGTTCATCCAGATCCAGGGCGAACCGCTCTTGAACCAGGATTTCATGTTGTGCTGTTTCACGGACATAGTCTTGCAGTCCTCAGAGCGAAGCGTACTTGACGCGCAGGCGCTGACGCACCAGCTCGGCCAACGTGTTCATGACGAAAGTGAACGACAGCAGCACCAGGGCGGAGAGGAACAGCACCCGGTAATGGGTACCGCCGACTTCCGACTCGGGCATTTCCACCGCCACGTTGGCTGCCAGGGTGCGCAGGCCTTCGAAGATGTTCATGTCCATGATCGGCGTGTTGCCGGTGGCCATCAGCACGATCATGGTCTCACCGACGGCACGGCCCATGCCGATCATCACCGCCGAGAAGATGCCCGGGCTGGCGGTCAGGATCACCACGCGGGTCAGGGTCTGCCAGGGCGTGGCACCCAGGGCCAGGGAACCGAACGTCAGGCTCTTCGGCACGCTGAACACGGCGTCTTCGGCGATCGAGTAGATGTTCGGGATCACCGCGAAGCCCATGGCCAGACCGACCACCAGCGCGTTGCGCTGATCGAAGGGTATGCCCAGGTCGTCGCTCAGCCAGGCACGCATGTTGCCATCGAACAGCCAGTTCTCCAGGTAGCCGCTCATGCTCAGCGAGACGATGCCGACCAGCAGAATCACCGGGATCAGCAGCGCCGCTTCCCAGCCATCCGGCACGCGCAGGCGCACGGACTCAGGCAGGCGGCTCCACAGGAAGCCCGCCAGCAGGATGCCGATCGGCGTGAATATCAGCAGGCTGAAGATGCCGGGCAGGTGTCCCTCCACATAAGGAGCGAGGAACAGACCGGCGAAGAAGCCGAGGATCACGGTCGGCAGCGCTTCCATCAATTCGATGACCGGCTTGACCTTGCCGCGCATGGCCGGCGCCATGAAGTACGCGGTGTAGATCGCCGCGGCGATGGCCAGCGGAGCGGCCAGCAACATGGCGTAGAACGCGGCCTTGAGAGTACCGAACGCCAGGGGTGCCAGGCTCAGTTTCGGCTCGGCGTCGGTGTTGGCCGACGTGGACTGCCAGACGTAAGCAGGCTTGTCGTAGTTCTCGTACCAGACCTTGCCCCACAGCGAGCTCCAGGAAATCTCCGGGTGCGGGTTATCGATCAGGATGCGCTCGATCTTGCCATTGGCTTCGACCAGAGCCCGGTTGGCGCGCGGCGACAGCGCGGCGATGTTGTGACCTTCGGCGACCGGCTCGACCAGCAGGGTGCGGTGCGCGGTACTGTGGAAAATACCCAGGTTGCCCTTGTCGTCCAGGGCGATGAAGCCCTTGCGACGCTCTTCGGAGATGATCTGGGTGACCGGGCTGTCGGCGAGCTTGAACTCACGAACCGGCTTGAGCGAAGAATTGCCATCTTCGTCACGCACCATGAACCATTGCTGGATGCCGCCAGTGCTATCACCGGTCAACAGCGAGATGCCACCCAGCAGGGAGGTCGCGTAGGTGATTTCGCGGTTGCCATCGTTGAACAGTTTGTAGCGACCGTTGAGAGCCTTGCTGCGCAGATCGAATACATCGGCAGTGGCGCGACCGTTGATCACGAACAGCCAGTGCTGACGTGGGTCGATGGTCAGTTCCTTGATCGGCTCGGCGATCTGCGGCAGCGACAGGCGCTCTTCGCTGACCTCGACCTCACCGGTCATCATGTTCTCGTCGCGGCTCAGGCTCAGCACCTGCAGCTCGCTCCCCACCGAACCGGCGATCAGCAGCGTACCACTGTTCACGCTGATGCCCATGTGCTCAAGCGGGCGACCTTCGGGGTCGATGGTCAGCGGCGCCTCGCCGAACGGGTAGACGATGGACGGGGTGATGGTCTTCACGTCGTTCGGGTAGGAAATGCGGTAGGCGTGCTCGAACACCAGCGCCTGGCCATTGGACAGGCCAAGGGCAACACGGTGGCTGCCCGGCTGATCTTCACCGACGGAGACCACCTGGCTGCCGGCAGGCAGGGGCAGGTCGATGCTGGTCAGTGCGGCCATGCTCTTGGCATCGAAGAACTGGATCTTGCCGTCGCCAGACAGGCGCATACCGACCTGATTCTGTTCTTCGAGCGCCATCAGCAGCGGCTCACCGGCATCGGCCAACCAGGCTGGCTGTATGGCGTCACGTTTCTCGATGTCGGCGCCCTGGAACATCGGCAGCACGACATAGGCGAGGTAGAAGAAGATCAGGGTGATGGCGCCAAGCACCGCCAGGCCACCGATCGACACGCACCAGCGGGCCAGGCGGTCCTTGAAGGCGCGTATGCGGCGCTTGCGTTGCAGAGCCGGAGTATTGAAGTCCAGCCCGAGGGAATTTGGAGAGGCGGTCATGGGTTCACTTGCCAAGTCATTCATAGTGGAGAGCGTCTCTGCGCGGCCATGAGCGCGCCGTATTTTCAGTCCGTTTCACGAGCCCGGCCAATCTAGCGCGTTCGTGTGACAGAAAAGTTACAGCACGGTGACGTGGCGAAGCCCGCCTCTCGGAGAGAGGCGGGCTTCGCGAATTGCAGGTTGCTAGAGGCTTACAGCCCCAGCTCCTTGCGGGTCTTCTCGATGACCTTGAGCGGCAGCGGGATGTAGCCATCCTTGACCACGACGTCCTGGCCCTGCTTGGACAGGATCAGCTTGAGGAACTCTGCATCCAGCGGGCTCAGCGGCTTGTTAGGCGCCTTGTTCACGTAGATGTAGAAGAAGCGAGCCAGCGGGTACTTGCCCGACAGCGCGTTGTTCTCGTTGGCTTCCTCGACTTCGCCCTTCTTGTTCACCAGGGGAACGGCACGGACGCTGGCGGTACGGTAGCCAATGCCCGAGTAACCGATGGCGTTGACGGTGCTGGAGATAGACTGCACCACGGAAGCCGAACCTGGCTGCTCGTTGACGTTGGACTTGAAGTCGCCTTTGCACAGGGCTTCTTCCTTGAAGTAGCCGTAGGTGCCGGATACCGAGTTACGACCGAACAGCTGGATCGGCTTGGTAGCCCACTCACCGCTCAGACCCAGCTCGCCCCAGGTTTTCAGTTCCTTGGGCTCGCCGCACAGACGGGTGCTGGAGAAGATCGCATCGACCTGTTGCATGGTCAGTTGCTTGATCGGGTTGTCCTTGTGGACGAACACGGCCAGGGCATCGATGGCGACTGGAACGGCAGTCGGCTTGTAGCCGTACTTCTGTTCGAAAGCCTGGATTTCGCTGTCCTTCATGGCGCGCGACATCGGGCCGAGGTTGGCAGTGCCTTCGGTCAGCGCAGGTGGCGCGGTGGAGGAACCGGCGGCCTGGATCTGGATGTTCACGTTCGGGTAGGACTGCTTGTAGTTCTCAGCCCACAGGGTCATCAGGTTGGCCAGGGAATCGGAGCCAACGCTGGACAGGTTGCCCGATACGCCCGAAGTCTTCTCATAGGTCGGCAGAGCCGGATCGACAGCGGCAACCGCATGGGCAGTGGCGACGCCAGCTGCAACAAATGTCATGGCCGCCATCAAACGCTTCAGTTTCATGCCTTGCTCCTAGCAGAGTGGTAATCATTGGAAGGCCGGCGTGCCGTGGTCGTAGCGCCCGATTTACCGCCTTCTCACGATTGGGGTCGTGTTGGTTGGAACGGGGCTCAGTATCGTCAGCCCATGTGACCACTCTATGTAACCAATATGACAGTTGGATGACGGCGCAGGAGGGACGTCGGCGATGCGAATACGGGTGCATGGGCGGGCGCAACGCGCTAAGGTCGCGGGGCGACCACCCAGTCGGTATACTTTCCCGGCCCCATCAACGGGCCCACCACAGCGCCGCGAGCCGTGAACAGATGAAAGACTTCGAACAGGAAGACCCGATACCTCAGGGCGATCTGGCACTGCAGATCACCGCTCTGCCACGCGAGACCAATGGTTTCGGCGATATCTTTGGCGGCTGGCTGGTTTCGCAGATGGACCTGGCCGGCACGGCCATGGCGAGCAAGGTCGCTGCCGGCCGCGTGGCAACCGTGGCCATCGATCGCATGGCCTTTCTGGTTCCGGTGGCGGTGGGCGCGCAGTTGTCCTTCTATACCCAGGCACTGGAGATCGGCCGCAGCTCGATCCAGATGCTGGTGGAAGTGTGGAGCGATGACCCGCTTTCCAGCGAATGGCGCAAGGTCACCGAAGCGGTATTCGTGTTCGTCGCCATCGACGGCAGTGGCCGCACCCGCTCGGTGCCACCGCGCCGCTGAGTGCAACCGACCGCGCGTAAGCCCACTGCATGACCGCTTCTTCAGTCCTTAGCGGCCCTGCCCGATCAGCTCGCTGACCCGCGCGCGATCCGCTGCGAAGCTGCTCTCCGCCTGCTTGCGCGCCGCCTGGTGACGCTCGATGTCCTTCTTCAGACGAACCTGCTCATCACGCTGACCGTTGATCTGGGCAAGCAGTTGCTCCGGCACCTGACGCCCTGCCCGCTCCTGATCCGCCGCCTGCTTCTGCAGGTTGGCCTGCTGCAAGCGAACCGATTGCAGGTTGCCATTGGCCACACCGATCAGCCCATCCAATTCGGCCAACTTGCGGGCGCGGGCACGGTCGACGTCTTCGGGGCTGCTATATAGACGCAGCAACTGGGTATCGGACTTGGCCCGCTCGCGGTCAGCCAACAGCTTCTTCATTTCATCGGCCGTCGGCGCTGGCGGCACCACACGCACGACACGCCCCTGCTCGTTGAGCACGTCATAGCCCTTGCCGATGAACTCGCTGGGCACACCCTGGCGGCCGATCACCGTGATGCCCTGGGCATTGGTGTAGCGATACATCTCGCTGGCGCTCGCCCATAGCGGCAGCAGCAGACCAAGCCAGAGGGTGCGACGCATGATGGGCGATTTGAACATGGAGCGCGCTCTCTCGGCTCGTCAGACTCAGATGCCGTACTCGGCCCGATAGGTCTCCACAGCAGGCAAGTATTGCTTCAGTTCAGCATCATCGGCCAGATATTCCAGCACTTGCTGCAGAGAAACGATGCTCACCACCGGAATATTGAAGTCGCGCTCCACTTCCTGAATCGCCGACAGCTCGCCACGACCGCGCTCCTGACGGTCCAGCGCGATCAGTACACCGGCCGCCTGGGCGTTCTGCGCCTGGATGATCTGCATCACCTCACGGATCGCGGTACCAGCGGTGATCACGTCATCGATGATCAGCACGCGGCCTTCCAATGGCGCGCCGACCAACGTGCCGCCTTCGCCATGATCCTTGGCTTCCTTGCGGTTGAAGCACCAGGGCAGGTCGAGGTCATGGTGCTCGGCGAGCGCCACGCCTGTGCTGGCGGCCAGCGGAATGCCCTTGTAGGCCGGGCCGAAGAGCACGTCGAAGGGGATGCCGCTGTCGACCACCGCGGCCGCATAGAAGCGCCCGAGGCGGGCCAGCGCCAGGCCACTGGCGAACAGCCCGGCATTGAAGAAGTAAGGGCTGACGCGTCCCGACTTGAGGGTGAACTGGCCGAAGCGAAGAACGCCTCGCTCGATGGCGAAACGAATGAAATCGCGCTGATACGTTTGCATGAATGACCCTGAGGCGGCACTGGATGTGGCTTGGAATTACTAAATGGCGTCTAGCTCAGGTATCATACACGCACGTGTTTTTGGGGGCCATTTATGCGGATCATCAGTGTGAACGTGAATGGTATTCATGCTGCAGTCGAGCGCGGTTTGCTCAGTTGGCTGCAAGCACAGAATGCCGACGTGATCTGCCTGCAGGATACCCGTGCCTCCGCCTTTGAGCTGGACGACCAAGCCCTCCAACTGGATGGCTATTTCCTCTATGCCTGCGATGCAGAAGTGCCAAGCCAAGGTGGCGTGGCACTCTACTCGCGGTTGCAACCCAAGGCGGTAATCAGCGGACTCGGCTTTGAAACGGCCGATCGCTACGGGCGCTACCTGCAGGCAGATTTCGACAAAGTGAGTATCGCCACGCTGCTGCTGCCTTCGGGCATGGGCGGTGACGAGAACCTGAATCAGAAATTCAAGTTCATGGACGATTTCTCCAAGTACCTGGACAAGCAGCGCCGCAAGCGCCGTGACTACATCTATTGCGGCTCGCTGTATGTCGCCCATCAGAAGCTGGACGTGAAGAACTGGCGCGACTGCCAGCAATCACCAGGCTTCATGGCGCCCGAGCGCGCCTGGATGGACGAGATCACCGGCACCATGGGTTATGTCGATGCCGTGCGCGAGGTCAACCGCGAGGCTGACCAGTTCAGCTGGTGGCCGGACAACGAACAGGCAGAGATGCTCAACCTGGGCTATCGCTTCGACTACCAGTTGCTCACCCCGGGCATGCGCCGCAGTGTTCGCACCGCACGCCTGCCACGTCAGCCGCGCTTCTCCCAACATGCGCCGCTGATCGTCGACTACGACTGGACGCTGACCGTCTGATCGATGCCGCTGACACGAAAACGCCCCGACCTGTTCGGGGCGTTTTCGTTTGCGCTGTTCTGTATTGGGAAAAACGCCGCCAACTGTGACGTGCCAGCGTGAACCATCCGCGCTAGCCTGCGCTCCCGCATACCACCACACGAGGCCGCGCCGATGACACCCAAGGACATACTGCTGGCTGCCGTGGTGATCGTCGCCTGGGGCGTCAACTTCGTGATCATCAAGGTCGGCCTCGAAGGCGTACCGCCAATGCTGCTCGGCGCCCTGCGTTTCGCGCTGGCGGCGTTCCCGGCGATTCTCTTCATCCGCCGCCCGGACATGCCGCTGCGCTGGCTGCTCGCGTATGGCCTGACCATCTCCCTGGGGCAGTTCGCCTTTCTGTTCTCGGCGATGTACGTCGGCATGCCCGCCGGCCTTGCATCGCTCGTACTGCAGGCACAGGCCTTCTTCACCCTGGGTTTCGCTGCGCTGTTCATCGGCGAAACGGTGCGTCGCAGCAGCCTGATCGGACTGGTCGTGGCGGCCGCAGGGCTGTTGCTGATCGGCAGTGAAAGCGGGCGCAGCTTCACCCTTGCCGGCTTCGTGCTGACCCTGTGCGCGGCGGCGATGTGGGGGCTGGGCAATATCGTCACCAAGCGCATCGGCAAGGTGAATCTGGTCAGCCTGGTGGTATGGGGCAGCCTGATTCCACCGCTGCCATTCCTGGCGCTGTCGCTGATGCTCGAGGGCCCGGCGCAGATCGAAACGGCGCTGCGCACGATTTCCCTCAACTCGCTGCTGGCCATCGCCTACCTGGCGTTCATCGCCACCCTGCTGGGCTACGGCCTGTGGAGCCGCCTGCTGTCACGCTACCCGGCCAGCCAGGTGGCGCCCTTCTCGCTGCTGGTGCCGGTGGTCGGCCTCAGCTCGGCCTGGCTGCTGCTGGGCGAAGGCCTGAGCACGGCACAATGGATTGGAGCGGCCGTGGTCATGCTGGGGTTGCTGATCAATGTGTTCGGCGCACGCCTGTTGCAGCAGTTGCGCGGCGTTTCGGCCTGACGGGGACACTGCTGGGGCAGCGACCGAGCTGAACCTTCAGCTCCGCGCGGCCTCCGCCAACGGTATCGACGGCAAGGACCAGGCGATCCGACTGATCGGCCCGATCAGTCGATGCGCTCGAACTTCAGGTCCCACACGCCGTGCCCCAGGCGCTCACCACGGCGCTCGAACTTGGTCACCGGGCGCTCGGCCGGGCGCTCCACGCAGCGGCCATCGGCTGCCTGGTTGCGATAGCCAGGTGCGACGCTCATCACTTCCAGCATGTATTCGGCATAGGGTTCCCAGTCAGTGGCCATGTGCAGCACACCGCCGACCTTGAGCTTCTGACGTACCAGTTCGGCGAACGCCGGTTGAACGATACGGCGCTTGTTGTGACGCGCCTTGTGCCAGGGGTCCGGGAAGAACAACAACACGCGGTCGAGGCTGGCGTCGGCCACGCACTGACGCAACACTTCCAGCGCATCGCAGCTGTACACCCGCAGGTTGCTGAGGTTCTGGGTCATCACCCCGTTGAGCAGCGCACCAACACCCGGCCGGTGCACTTCCACGCCGATGAAGTCTTGCTCAGGCGCTGCGGCGGCCATTTCCAGAGTGGAGTGGCCCATACCGAAACCGATTTCGAAGGTGCGCGGCGCCTTGCGCCCGAATACCGCGTCGAAATCCTGCAGGCCATCGCTCAACGCCAGGCCGAACTTCGGCAGGCCCTGATCGAAGCCGCGCTGCTGGCCTTCGGTCATGCGCCCGGCCCGCATCACGAAGCTCTTGATGGCGCGCATGTGCCGTGGGGTTTCTTCGGCTGGGGTTCGTTCGATATCGCTCATGGAGTACTCGGGACACGGAATAGGGAAAGAGAAAACCGCGAACGGGGACTGCCGGTCCCCGTTCGATACCTGTACGGCAGGCTGTGCTCAGCGGATCATGCCCTCCAGGGGCGACGACGCACTGGCATAAAGTTTCTTCGGCATGCGCCCGGCCAAGTAGGCCAGGCGGCCGGCCTCGATGGCGTATTTCATGGCCTGGGCCATGAGCACCGGCTGCTGGGCATGGGCGATGGCGCTGTTCATCAGCACCGCCTCGCAGCCCAGCTCCATGGCGATGGTGGCGTCGGAGGCCGTGCCAACGCCGGCGTCCACCAGTACCGGAACGGTCGCCTCCTCAAGGATGATGCGCAGGTTGTAAGGGTTGCAAATACCCAGCCCGGTGCCGATCAGACCGGCCAGCGGCATCACCGCGATGCAGCCCATTTCCGCCAGCTGTCGGGCGATGATCGGGTCGTCACTGGTGTACACCATCACGTCGAACCCTTCCTTGACCAGCACGTCGGCGGCCTTGAGGGTTTCGATCACGTTGGGGAACAGGGTCTTCTGATCAGCCAGCACTTCCAGCTTGACCAGTTTGTGACCATCGAGCAGTTCACGGGCCAGGCGACAGGTACGCACGGCTTCGACCGCGTCGTAGCAACCGGCGGTGTTCGGCAGGATGGTGTAGCGATCAGGCGAAATCACGTCGAGCAGGTTGGGCTCACCCGGGTTCTGGCCGATGTTGGTACGACGCACCGCCACGGTAACGATCTCCGCGCCCGAGGCCTCGATGGCGGCACGGGTCTCGTCGAGATCCTTGTATTTGCCGGTACCGACCAGCAAGCGCGACTGATAGGTACGGCCAGCCAGGGTGAAGGGCTTGTCGCTGACAACGTGGCTCATGGGGATTCCTCTGCACGGGAGAGTTGGAAGGGCGTGGCGCAGGGCTCAGCCGCCGCCGATGGCATGTACCACTTCGAGGCTGTCGCCCTCGGCCAGCGCGGTGCTGCCGTACTGGCTGCGCGGAACGATATCGAGGTTGCGCTCGACTGCAACGCGGCGGCCTGCCAACTGCAGGTGCTCGATCAGGTCGGCGACACTGGCACCGTCGGGCAGCTCGAGGGCTTCACCGTTCAACTGGATATGCATGGCGACACGTCACAACAGGAGAAAGGGCCGGCATTCTAGCCCGATCACCGGCGATGACCAAGGCGCTGGCCGGCCATTCGTCTCAGGCCATGCGCCAGGCGAGCAGCCCCAGGCAGGCCCAGCCAGCCAGAAAAGCCAGGCCGCCGAACGGGGTGACGATACCCAGCTTGCTGACACCACTGAGGGTCAGCAGATAAAGGCTGCCGGAAAACAGCACGATGCCCAGGGCGAAGAAGCTACCCGCCAGATTCACCAGACGGCCTGGCACCAGCAGGGCGAGAACCGCCACACCGAGCAATGCCAGGGCATGGATCAGCTGATAATGGGTGCCGGTCTGAAACACGGCCAGGTACTCGGGGCTCAGCCTGCTCTTCAGGCCATGGGCAGCGAACGCCCCCAGAGCGACCCCGGAAAAGCCGGCAAAGGCCGACAGCAGCAACCACAGACGAACCATAACGTCCTCACCGATCATCAAGGGATGAGGCAGTTTACGCCCTCGACCGCCCCCACGCGCGCTCCCGATTGCCGCAGCGCCCGCAGCGTTGCCCGCAACGGCGCAGGGAGCCGTATAATGGTCGGCCAATCAAGCCTGGCTCCCCGCGCATGCTCCGATCCATTCGCCGCGTTCTGCTGAAGCTGCTGTTCTGGTCTATCGCCGGCTCGGTCCTGCTGGTGCTCGCCTTTCGCTGGATTCCGCCACCGGGCACGGCGCTGATGGTCGAGCGCAAGATCGAATCCTGGATCGACGGCCAGCCCATTGACCTGCAGCGCAGCTGGCGCTCCTGGGAGCAGTTGCCCGACGACCTGAAGATCGCCGTCATCGCCAGTGAAGACCAGAAGTTCGCCCAGCACTGGGGCTTCGATGTCGACGCGATCAAGGCCGCGGTATCGCACAACCAGCAGGGTGGTTCGGTGCGCGGTGCCAGCACGCTGAGCCAGCAGGTGGCGAAGAATCTCTTTCTCTGGTCCGGCCGCAGCTGGCTGCGCAAGGGTTTCGAGGTGTGGTTCACCGGGCTGATCGAGCTGCTGTGGCCCAAGCAGCGCATTCTCGAGGTCTACCTCAACAGCGCCGAATGGGCCGATGGCGTATTCGGCGCGGAAGCGGCGGCGCAGCATCACTTCAATACCGGCGCGTCGTACCTCTCGGCGCGTCAGGCCAGCCTGCTGGCTGCCGTACTGCCCAACCCGCGGCAGCTGGATGCAGGCCGCCCCAGCGGCTACGTCAACCAGCGCGCCAACTGGATTCGCCGGCAGATGCGCCAACTCGGCGGCAGCCACTACCTGAACCAGCTACAGGCACCACGGCCAAGCTGGTGGCAGAAGTAGGCTGGACCGGGATACCTAATGAGCGTGATGCGGGCAATGGGTGCGCCGAAGCCCCCAGGAGCATGAACCCTAGGGTGGAGCTTCAGCCCACCAAAGCCATTCAACCCGACGACAGCGCATGCGGTTCAGCGCCGCGGGCTGTGGGCGTTGTGATGGTGGGCTGAAGCCCACCCTACGCGATCGAACGGAGAGCGTGGGGCTGTCGCCGAGCTTTTGTGGGAACGGGCCATGCCCGTGACTTCGCGCGCATGGCGCGCTCCCACAAAGTTCGGCGATGTCCGCTACCGCCACTTTGCGCCAATCCGCAAACGGCCTACCAACGAAAACGCCCCGAGCGATGTCGGGGCGTTTTGGGTTCAGCAGGCCGGAATCAGGCGGCGATGGAGCCCTTGAGCTTGTTCATCGCGTTCTTCTCCAACTGACGGATACGCTCCGCCGAAACGTTGTACTTGGCCGCCAGTTCGTGCAGCGTGGCCTTTTCCTCAGCCAGCCAGCGCTGCTGGAGGATATCGCGGCTGCGCTCGTCGAGCGCTTCCAGGGCCTCGTGCAAGTTGGCACTGGAGGTATCGCTCCAGTCCTCGTCTTCCATCTGCTTGGCCGGGTCGTAGCGATGGTCTTCCAGATACTGAGCGGGCGACTGGAAGGCACTGTCGTCGTCGGCATCGGCAGCCGGATCGAACGCCATGTCATGACCGGTCAGACGGCTTTCCATCTCGCGGACCTCACGGGCCTCGACGCCCAGGCTCTCGGCCACGGCATTGACTTCGTCGTTGTTCAACCAGGCCAGACGCTTCTTCTGGCTGCGCAGGTTGAAGAACAGCTTGCGCTGAGCCTTGGTGGTCGCGACCTTGACGATGCGCCAGTTGCGCAGGATGAACTCGTGGATTTCGGCACGAATCCAGTGCACGGCAAAGGACACCAGGCGCACGCCCATTTCCGGGTTGAAGCGCTTGACCGCCTTCATCAGGCCGACGTTGCCTTCCTGGATCAGGTCAGCCTGAGCCAGGCCATAGCCGGAATAACTGCGCGCGATGTGCACGACGAAACGCAGGTGGGCCAGCACCATCTGGCGGGCGGCCTCTAGATCCTGGCTGTAGAAGAGATTGCCGGCCAGTTCGCGCTCCTGCTCGGGCGTCAGCAGCGGAATGCTGTTGACCGCATGCACGTATGCTTCCAGGTTTGCGCCTGGAACCAGAGCATGAACAGGTTGCAAGGAAGTGGACATTTGAATCCTCCGATTCACGTAACGTACGCAGTGTAGCACTGCGCAATATGACCGGAAGCCACCATCCTGGTTCCCCGGTCAATAGTCAATATCAACCAAATCAATAACTTGGCGAGGCGTCAAGCTAGCGCCTCAGCGGGGCGCAAGCTCCCTCAAGTGTCGCGCCACCGCCAGCCACGCACCGATATACCCCAACAGCACCGCTCCCAGCAATAGGGAAAAGCCGTCTGCCGGTGGTACGCCGGCCAGTGCGAAGTCGCTGCCGTACAAACCGGACAGGCGTACCACGGCATCGTTCAACCAGTTCAACCCGAAGGCCAGCACCAGCCAGGACAGCACACCGGCGCCCAGGCCGTAGAGCGCGCCCATATAAAGAAAGGGCCGACGCACGTAGCTGTCGGTACCACCGACCAGTTTGATCACTTCGATCTCGGTACGACGGTTCTCGATATGCAGGCGAATGGTGTTACCGATCACCAGCAGCAGCGCCATGATCAGCAAAACCGTGAGACCAAAAACGAAACGGTCGCCCAACTTGAGGATCGCGCTCAAACGCTCGACCCACACCAAGTCCAGCTGTGCCTGCTGCACGTTGGGCAGCTCTGCCAACCGCAAACGCAACGCCTCGAGCGTGGCTTTGTCGACTTCCTTGGGCGTTACCAGCACAGCGCCGGGCAACGGGTTGTTAGGCAGTTCCTTGAGAGCTTCGCCCAGCCCGGACTGCTGCTGGAACTCTTCCAGGGCCTTGTCGCGGCTGATCCATTCGGCTTCGGCGACGTCGTCCATGCCGGCAATTTCTTCGCGCAGGGCCTGGCCCTGACTATCGCTGGCGTCGATGGTGAGGAACACCGAAATCTGCGCGGCACGCTCCCAAGTGCCGCCAAGACGCTCGACATTGCCAAGCAGCAGCGACAGGCCCATGGGCAGGCTCAGCGCCACGGCCATCACCAGGCAGGTGAAGAAGCTGCCGATCGGGTGCTTACCGAGACGGCGCAGGCTGTCGACCAGGCTGGCACGGTGGTTTTCCGCCCAGGCGCGCGCCAGGGTGCGGAAATCCGGTTCATTGTTCGGGCCTTGAGGCTCGGCGTTCTTCGGTGCCGCGCCGACACGCTGGGCTGGCTGGGGTGGTGGTACGCGAGAGGCACTCATTCCGCGGCCTCCCCGTCACCGATCAGGCGGCCACGCTGCAGGGTGAGCATGCGATGGCGCATGCGAGCGATCAGGGCCAGGTCGTGGCTGGCGATCAGCACGCTGGTGCCAAGGCGGTTGATGTCTTCGAATACGCCCATGATTTCCGCCGCCAGACGCGGGTCGAGGTTACCGGTGGGTTCGTCGGCCAGCAGCAGGGCCGGACGATGAACGATGGCGCGGGCGATGCCGACGCGCTGCTGCTGGCCGGTGGACAGGTCGCCCGGGTACAGCTCGGCCTTGTCGCTGAGGGAAACCCGTTCCAGTGCAGCGCCGACACGGCGGCCGATATCGCTCTTGGAAAGGCCGAGAATCTGCAACGGCAGGGCCACGTTGTCGAACACGCTGCGGTCGAACAGCAACTGATGGTTCTGGAACACGACGCCGATCTGCCGACGCAGAAAGGGGATCTGCGCGTTGGTGATCTGCGAAAGGTCCTGGCCGGCGAGCAACAGCTTGCCCGACGTCGGTCGCTCCATGGCCAGCAGCAAACGCAACAGTGTGCTCTTGCCGGCGCCGGAGTGGCCGGTGACGAACAGAAACTCGCCGCGACGGACGCGGAAACTCAACTCATGCAACCCGACATGACCGTTGGGGTAACGCTTGCCGACCTGCTCGAATCGGATCATCACTGCTCCCGTTGCTGGAAAAGCGCCTGAACGAAGGGTTCGGCCTCGAAGGTGCGCAGATCGTCGATGCCCTCACCAACGCCGATATAGCGAATCGGCAGGCCGAACTGCTTGGCCAGGGCGAAAATCACACCGCCCTTGGCCGTACCATCCAGCTTGGTCAGGGCCAGGCCGGTCAAGTTCACCGTCTGGTTGAATTGTTTGGCCTGGCTGATCGCGTTCTGACCGGTACCGGCATCCAGTACCAGCAGCACTTCGTGAGGCGCGGTGTCGTCGAGCTTGCCGATTACCCGGCGCACCTTCTTCAGCTCTTCCATCAGATTGTCTTTGGTGTGCAGACGACCGGCGGTATCAGCGATCAGCACGTCCATGCCACGGGCCTTGGCAGCCTGCACCGCGTCGAAGATCACCGAAGCGGAATCGGCACCGGTGTGCTGGGCGATCACCGCGATCTTGTTGCGCTCACCCCACACCTGCAACTGCTCGACGGCAGCGGCGCGGAAGGTATCGCCGGCGGCGAGCATGACCTTCTTGCCCTCGCCCTGGAGTTTCTTGGCCAGCTTGCCGATGGTGGTGGTCTTGCCGGCGCCGTTCACGCCGACCACCAGAATCACGAAGGGCTGCTTGCCGGTATCGATGCGCAGGGGTTGCTCGACCGGGCGCAGCAGCGCGGCGAGCTCCTCCTGCAGGGACTTGTACAGTGCCTCGCTGTCGGTCAACTGCTTGCGCGCGACTTTCTGGGTCAGGCTCTGGATGATCGCCGTGGTGGCCTCGACACCCACATCGGCGGTGAGCAGACGGGTCTCGATCTCGTCGAGCAGATCGTCGTCGATGGCCTTCTTGCCAAGGAACAGGCTGGCCATGCCCTCGCCCAGGCTGGCGCTGGTCTTCGACAGGCCCTGGCGCAGACGGGAAAACCAGCCGCCCTTGTTGTCCGACGGCTTGTTCTGCTCGGCGACCGGCGCGGCCACTTCGACAGGCGCTGCCAGCACGGCGGCCGGGGTCGCCGGCACAGCGTGATGCACGTCGCTACCGCTGGCCAGTTCGACCGGGTGCGCGCGCGCGGCGGCCGGTTGCTCGGCAACCGGCTCGTCCAGCGCCTCGGGGCCATGGCGGGTCGGCAGCGGATCGCTGGCCAGTGGCTCTGGCTCTGGCTCTGGCTCTGGCTCTGGCTCTGGCTCGGCGATGATCACCGGCTCTACAGGTGCAGGCACCTCGGCCACGACCGGCTCGGGAGCCTCCAAAGCGGGCTGTGGTTCAGGCTCTGCCTGAGGCGCTGCAGGCGCGGGTTCCACAGGCTTCTTGCGCAACCAGCCAAACAGGCCGCGCTTCTCGGTAGCTTTCTCTGCGCCCTGTTCGGCGCTGGCATCAGGGGCCGGGATCTTGTTGTCGTCTTTTGAACCAAACATGGAGGACGGCTATCTCAGAGGGGCGAACGCCATGGCCCTCGCACGGTCGGGCTGAGGGCGGTGCTTGGCGGCAGGCGCACGGGGGATTCGCACACCATCGCTGCACAGACGTGGTCGCCGGTAAAACGGATGCGTATCCTAGCACCTCCGCGCCGCTCACGGCTAAGCCAAGCACGCCGTCCGGCGATGCGCGAGCACACTGCATCAGCGCGGCCCACCCTTGCCGCAATCGCCACGCTTGCCGTGGTTCAACGAGGAGAGAGGTTTGTCCAGTTCACTCGCCCGCCATCTCGCCGGCCTGCTACTAGTCTGCGCCCTGCCCCTGGCAGCCCAGGCCGCGGCGCCGCAACCGACCCATGAATTCACCCTCGACAACGGCCTCAAGGTCGTCGTGCGCGAGGATCACCGCGCCCCGGTGGTAGTTTCTCAGCTTTGGTACAAGGTGGGCTCGAGCTACGAGACCGCCGGCCAGACCGGGCTGTCCCACGCCCTGGAACACATGATGTTCAAGGGCAGCCGCAAGCTCGGCCCGGGCGAAGCCTCAAGGGTGCTGCGCGATCTGGGCGCCGAAGAGAACGCCTTCACCAGCGACGACTACACCGCTTACTACCAGGTGCTCGCCAGCGATCGCCTGGGTGTCGCCTTCGAACTGGAAGCGGACCGCCTGGCCAGCCTGCGCCTGCCGGCCGACGAGTTCTCCCGCGAGATCGAGGTGATCAAGGAAGAGCGCCGCCTGCGCACCGACGACAAGCCCTCGGGCCTGGCCTTCGAGCGCTTCAAGGCCATGGCCTACCCGGCCAGCGGCTACAGCATCCCGACCATCGGCTGGATGGCCGACCTCGATCGCATGACCGTGGACGAACTGCGCCACTGGTACCAGACCTGGTACGTACCCAACAACGCCACCCTGGTGGTGGTCGGCGACGTGACCCCGGATGCGGTCAAGGCCCTCGCCCAGCGCTACTTCGGCGCGATTCCCAAGCGTGAGGTACCGGCGGCCAAGATTCCGCTGGAACTGCCGGCGCCGGGCGAGCGACGCATCACCCTGCACCTCAAGACCCAGTTGCCGAGCCTGATGATGGGCTTCAACGTACCTGGTCTGCCCACCGCCAAGGCGCCACGCGACGTGCATGCCCTGCGCCTGATCGCCGCCCTGCTCGACGGCGGCTACAGCGCGCGCCTGGCAACCCGCCTGGAGCGCGGCGAGGAACTGGTTTCCGGGGCAGGCGCCTGGTACAACGGCTACACCCGCGGCGACAGCCTGTTCATGGTCTCCGCCACACCCAACGTGCAAACCGGCAAGACTCTGGAGCAGACCGAAGCAGGCATCTGGCGCGAGCTTCAAGACCTGCAGAAGAACCCGCCGTCGGCCGAAGAGCTGGCCCGTGTGCGTGCCCAGCTGATCGCCGAACTGGTCTATGACCGCGACTCGATCACCAGCCAGGCCACCGCGATCGGCCAACTGGAAACCGTTGGTCTGTCCTGGCAACTGATCGACCAGGAACTGGCCGAACTGGAGGCCGTGACCCCGGCCGATATCCAGAATGCCGCCAAGACCTATTTCACCCGCGACCGCCTCAGCGTCGCCCACGTACTGCCCGAGGAGAAGCGCGATGAGTAAGCGTAACGGCCCGCGCTACGCCCTGCTGGGGCTGTTCCTGATCGCCCTGCTGGTGGCCCTGACCTTCACCGTGCAGCGCTCTCCCGACGCCGCACCGGCCGCCGCCGACGCGCCGAAGACCGATGACACCCAGTTGCAATCCCTGGCCGAGCTGGATGGCAAGGCGCCCGAGCGGCGCAAGCTGGACATCCAGAGCTGGCAGACCGCCGAAGGCGCCAAGGTGCTGTTCGTGGAAGCCCGCGAGCTGCCGATGTTCGACCTGCGCCTGACCTATGCCGCTGGCAGCAGCCAGGATGGTGACGTGCAGGGCCTGGCCATGCTGACCAACGCCATGCTCAACGAAGGCGTACCCGGCAAGGACGTCGGCGCCATCGCAGCGGGCTTCGAAAGCCTAGGCGCCGAATTCGGCAATGGTGCTTACCGCGACATGGCCGTGACCAGCCTGCGTAGCCTCAGCGATGCCGAGCAGCGCCAGCCTGCCCTGAAGCTGTTCGAGCAGGTGATCGGCCAGCCGACCTTCCCCGCCGACTCCCTGGTGCGCATCAAGAATCAGGTACTCGCGGGCTTCGAGTTCCAGAAGCAGAACCCCGGCAAGCTGGCCAGCCTCGAGTTGTTCGAGCGCCTCTACGGCAACCACCCGTATGGTCATCCCAGCGAAGGCACCCCCGCTTCGGTTCCCGGCATCAGCCGCGAACAGCTGCAGGCCTTCCACGCCAAGGCCTATGCCGCCGGCAATGCGGTGATCGCGCTGGTCGGCGATCTGTCTCGGGAAGAAGCCGAGGCGATGGCCGCGGAGGTCTCCGCAGCGTTGCCCAAGGGCCCGGCGCTGGCCAAGACCATCGCTCCCGAGGAACCGAAAGCCGGCCTGACCCACATCGACTTTCCGTCCAACCAGACCCACTTGCTGATCGCCCAGCTCGGTATCGACCGCCTGGATCCGGATTACGCCGCGCTGTACCTGGGCAATCAGGTGTTCGGCGGTGGTGGTTTCGGTACCCGGCTGATGACCGAAGTGCGCGAGAAGCGCGGCCTGACCTACGGTGTCTACTCCGGCTTCAGTGCCATGCAGGCCCGCGGCCCGTTCATGATCAACCTGCAAACCCGTGCCGAGCTCAGCGATGGCACCCTGCAACTGGTCAAGGACCTGCTCGGCGCGTTCATCGCCAACGGTCCGACCCAGGAGGAGCTGGACGCGGCCAAGCGCGAGACGGCCGGCAGCTTCCCACTGTCCACCGCGAGTAACGCCGCCATCGTCGGCCAGCTCGGCGCCATCGGCTTCTACGATCTGCCGCTGACCTATCTGGAAGACTTCATGGCCCAGGTGCAGGCGCTCAGCGTCGAGCAGGTGAAAACCGCCATGGCCAAGCACCTCGACCCCGAAGCGCTGGTGATCGTCACGGCAGGACCAGAGGTCGAACAGAAGGAGCTGCCGCCGCCCACCGACAAGCCAGTCGAATTGCCGACCGGCGTTCCGGAGCACTGATGGCCAGACGACCCACTCCCGCCAAGCCACCCGTCGCCCATGGTGGCGACGGGCAGTTGCGCATCATCGCTGGTCAATGGCGCAGCCGGCAGTTCGGCTTTCCCATGGCCCACGGCTTGCGCCCGACGCCCAACCGCGTGCGGGAAACCCTGTTCAACTGGCTGGCCCCCTACGTCGAAGCGGCCAAGGTCCTCGATCCGTTCGCCGGCAGCGGCGCGCTGTTTCTCGAGGCCCTGTCACGTGGAGCGGGCAGCGCCCTGGCGCTGGATCTCAACCCGGCAGCGGTGAACAGCCTGCGCGGTCATCTGGCGACCCTGCGCTGCGATAACGGCCAGGTGCTGCAGAGCGATGCCATCGCCTACCTGCAAGGCCAGCCGGCAGTGCCTTTCGATCTGGTGTTTCTCGACCCGCCGTTCAGCCAGGACTTGCTCCTGCCTGCTTGCGAGCTGCTCGAACGGCGCGGCTGGCTGGCCGACGATGCCTGGGTCTATACCGAGAGCGAGCAGCCGCCGTCGAGCCTGGGCATGCCCGGCAACTGGCGCCTGCACCGTGAACAGAAAGCCGGCCAGGTGCATTACGCACTGTGGCAGCGCAGCCATGCATGAGGCCACTCGAGCACTGCGCCAGGCCCTTGTCGATCAGGGCCTGAACCTGCGTGAGCAAGGCGCTGACGAGTGGCAGGGGGAAATTCCCCTGCCTGCCGATCTCGCGCGCTTCTACCGCGAGATCGGCCCGCATGACTGCGCACTGGAAACCAGCGGCAACCCGTTCTTCATTCCTTCGCTGGCGCGTCTGTGGAGGCTGCAGGCGGGCTACCGCTGGCATGGCGTGAGCGGCGAGCGCCTGACGGACTGGCACGATGACTGGCTGGTAGTAGCCGATCAGGGTGGTGACCCGTTCATTTTCGAGATAAGCAGCGGCAAGGTATTGCACGATCGCCACGGGGCTGGCGGCTGGCAGCCTTCGCCGGTGTTCAGCGGGCTGGAACAGATGCTTGCCTGCCTGGCCTGCTTCGATGCGGTATGGAACAGCGCTGGCGACGACATCTTTCTCGACGACTTCAGCGTCAACCCGGTGCACCGCGAGCATCTGGTCGCGGCTCTGCAGCCGCTGCTGGGTGAGCGCGCTGCAGCACAGTCACTGGCTGAAGAGTTCGGCTGGTAATGAGCGTACCAGGCGTCTGCCGATGACCAGCACACCGCGCTTCGCCCCCGCCTGGTGGCTGTCGGGGCCGCATCTGCAAACGCTGTGGGGCTCGCTATGCCGCCGCCCACCGGTCCTCGAACGCCAACGCGAGCGTCTGTGGCTGGAGGACGGCGACTTCCTCGACCTCGACTGGCACGGCCCTCACGACGCCCATGCACCTCTGGTACTGGTGCTGCATGGCCTGACCGGCTCATCGAGCTCCCATTACGTACTCGGCCTCCAGCGCCAGCTGGCAACCCAGGGCTGGGCCAGCGTGGCGCTGAACTGGCGTGGCTGCTCGGGAGAACCGAACCTGCTGCCGCGCGGCTATCACTCCGGGGCCAGCGAAGACCTTGCCGAAACCGTGCGTCACCTGCGCACCAAGCGCCCCATGGCGCCGCTCTATGCAGTGGGCTACTCGCTGGGCGGCAACGTGTTGCTCAAGTACCTCGGCGAGAGTGGCGCCGAAAGCGGCCTGCAGGCTGCCACCGCGGTGTCGGTGCCCTTTCGCCTCGATCAGTGCGCGGATCGCATCGGCGTCGGTTTCTCGCGGGTGTATCAGGCCCACTTCATGCGCGCCATGGTCGCCTACGTGAAGGACAAGCAGCGTCTGTTCGCCCATCAGGGCCAGGCAGACCGCCTGTCGATCCTGGAAAAGCTCGGCCCGCTGGACGGCATGCGTACCTTCTGGGATTTCGACGGCCGCATCACCGCGCCGTTGCACGGTTTCGAAAACGCCGACGACTACTATCGCCGTTCCTCGAGCCGCTATTACCTGGGGCGCATCCAGACACCGACGCTGCTGATCCAGTCCAGCGACGACCCGTTCGTATACCCCCACAGCCTGCCCGAGGCCGATGAGCTGGCGCCCTGCATCACCTTCGAGCTGCACGCCCGGGGCGGTCACGTGGGTTTCGTCGATGGCACCGCGCGCCAGCCCGGTTACTACCTGGAGCGCCGCATCCCCGCCTGGCTGCTGGCGATGGATCGGAGTATCCAACCCCGACCCGCCATCCCGATCGGTTCGTAGAGGAGCCAGGTATGGCCGACAACCCAGGTTTCGTGCAGAACGAGCAGCAAATCGACGCGCTGCACCAGCGCTTCGAGGCACAGCGCGAGGCCTTCGTGGCCAACCCGATGCCCTCGGCCGATCAGCGCATCGCCTGGCTCGACAGCCTCAAGGCTCGCCTGCTCAGCGATCAGGATGAGCTGGTTCGCTGCATCAGCGAGGACTTTGGCAATCGCAGCGCCGATGAAACCCTGCTCGCCGAAATGCTCCCCACCGTGCACGGCATCCGCTATACCCGCAAACGCCTGCGCCGCTGGATGAAGCCTTCGCGTCGGCATGTCGGCCTGCCCTTCATGCCGGCCTCGGCGCGGGTGATCTATCAGCCGCTGGGGGTGGTCGGCATCATCGTGCCGTGGAACTACCCGCTATTTCTCGCCATCGCACCGCTGGTCGGCGCCTTGGCCGCCGGCAACCGGGTGATGCTCAAGCTCAGCGAGGCCACCCCGCAGACGTCGCAGCGCCTCAAGGACATGCTGGCGAGCATCTTCCCGGAAGACCTGGTCAGCGTGGTACTCGGCGAAGCCGATGTCGGCATGGCCTTCGCGAAACTGCCGTTCGACCATCTGCTGTTCACCGGCGCCACCAGCATCGGCCGCCACGTGATGCGAGCCGCCGCCGAGAACCTTACCCCGGTTACCCTGGAGCTGGGTGGCAAATCACCCGCGATCGTGTCCAGCGACGTCCCGCTGGAGCACGCTGCCGAACGCATCGCTTTCGGCAAGACCCTGAACGCTGGCCAGACCTGCGTGGCCCCTGACTACGTGCTGGTGCCGCGCCAGCGGATGGAGGGCTTCGTCGACGCCTATCGCCGTGCGGTGCAGCGTTTCTATCCACAGATCGAGGGCAACCCGGACTACACCAGCATCATCAACGCCCGCCAGCGGCAGCGCCTGCTCGGTTATCTGGACGACGCCCGTGACAAGGGCGCGATGGTGATTCCGCTGGCCGCCGAGTGCGCGGACCGGCGCATGCCCCATAGCCTGCTGCTGAATGTCGACGACAGCATGCAGGTGATGCAGGACGAAATCTTCGGCCCGCTGCTGCCAGTCGTGCCCTACGACAGGCTCGACGACGCGCTGGCGTACATCGCCGCGCGCCCAAGGCCGCTGGCGCTCTACTACTTCGGCTACGACCGCCGCGAGCAGCAACACGTGCTCCACCACAGCCACTCCGGCGGCGTATGCCTGAACGACACCCTGCTGCATGTCGCTCAGGACGACATGCCCTTCGGCGGCGTCGGTGCCTCGGGCATGGGCCACTACCACGGTCACGAGGGCTTTCTGACCTTCAGCAAGGCCAAGGGCGTACTGACCAAACAACGCTTCAACCCCGCCCGCCTGATCTACCCGCCCTATGGCAAGGCGCTGCAGAGGCTGGTCTACAAGCTGTTCATCCGCTGATGCGCCGTTCAGCAGCGCGATTAACGCCCACATCCGCAGCGCTCGGCAGACCGTCGACTTGGCCCGCCCCGGCGTGCTGCGCTACCATCCCAATCCCCAACGCTCCCGCCAGGACGTCACGATGAATCGAGTGTTATACCCAGGCACCTTCGACCCCATTACCAAGGGGCACGGCGATCTGGTCGAGCGCGCCTCGCGCCTGTTCGACAGTGTCGTCATCGCGGTCGCTGCCAGCCCGAAGAAGAACCCGCTGTTCTCCCTCGAGCAACGTGTGGAGCTGGCCCGTGAAGTCACCAGGCACCTGCCCAACGTCGAAGTGATCGGCTTTTCCACGCTGCTCGCCTCCTTCGCCAAGGAACAGGGGGCCAACGTCCTGCTGCGCGGCCTGCGTGCGGTATCGGACTTCGAGTACGAGTTCCAGCTGGCGAACATGAACCGCCAACTGGCGCCCGACCTGGAAAGCCTGTTCCTCACCCCATCGGAGAAGTATTCGTTCATTTCCTCCACCCTGGTGCGGGAAATCGCCAACCTCGGCGGCGACATCACCAAGTTCGTCCACCCCGCCGTGGCACAGGCCCTGAGCGAACGCTTCAAGGCGCAGTGATCCCTGAAGCAGCGCGCGGGCAATCCCACACGCTGCGCAGGGGCGTCATTCCGTACGGCGCCCGAGCGTGCGCTGGCGACGACAATCCGGCACAATCCTGCATTCCTGTTTGAATGTGTCGCGGCCAGTGGCCCGGCAGGAGCTTGCCTTTCATGTCCCTGATCATCACCGACGATTGCATCAACTGCGACGTCTGCGAACCTGAGTGCCCGAACGCGGCGATCTCCCAGGGTGAGGAGATCTACGTGATCGACCCCAACCTGTGTACCGAATGCGTGGGCCATTACGACGAGCCCCAGTGCCAGCAGGTCTGCCCCGTGGACTGCATTCCCCTCGACGAAAACAACGTCGAGAGCAAGGAGCAGTTGATGGAGAAGTACCAGATCCTTACCGGCAAGGCGTGAGTGTGGGCCGCTCCACCCGCGGCCGGAACGCCATCTCGGCGCTGTTCAGTACGCTGTTCCTGCTGTGCAGCCTCGGCCTGCAGGCCAGCGAGCAGCCTGGGCGCAGCGCCATCACCACCGCGCACCCGGCAGCCACGGTAGCTGGCCGAGAAACCCTGGCACTGGGCGGCAATGCCTTCGACGCTGCAGTCGCCATCAGTGCGGCTCTCGCAGTGGTCGAACCCTATGGTTCGGGCCTCGGCGGCGGTGGTTTCTTCCTGCTGCGCAAGGCCGACTCCAGTTACGATTTTCTCGACGCCCGCGAACGCGCGCCTGGCGCTGCCCATGCCGACCTCTATCGACGCGATGGGCAAGTGCAGGCGGCGCTGTCCCGCGATGGCGCCCTGGCAGCAGCCATCCCGGGCCTGCCTGCGGCGCTGGTGGAACTGGCTGAGCAACACGGTCGCCTGCCGTTGCGCGACAGCCTGGCCCCGGCGATCCGCCTGGCCCGCGAAGGCTTTCCGGTCGACCGCATATACCGCGAGCGTGCCGAAATGCGCCTGGCGGCCATGCGTGACGATGCAGAAACCGCACGGCTGTTCCTGAGCGACGGCGCGGTGCCCGCAGAGGGCACGCTGCTGCGCCAGCCGGAGCTGGCCGACACCCTGCTGACCATTGCGCGCGAAGGCCGCAATGGCTTCTATGCCGGGCCACTGGCCGAACGGCTGGTGGCCGGCGTGCGTGCTGCGGGTGGGATCTGGACGCTGCAGGACCTGGCCGACTACCGAACCGTGCAGCGCCAACCCATTCGTGTACCGCTGGCCGAAGGCCGCGAGCTGATCAGCGCACCGCCCCCCTCGGCCGGCGGCCTGGCTCTGGCTCAGAGCCTGCTGATTCTGCAGCGCCTGCCCTGGCGGGAGGCAGAACCGGTGCAGCGCAGCCATCTGGTGGTGGAAACCCTGCGCCGCGTCTACCGCGACCGCGGCCTGCTGGGCGACCCGGATTTCGTCGACAGCCCAACGGCCAGCCTGCTCAACCCGGACTATCTGCAGCGCCTGAGTGACGGCATCGACCCGCAGCGGGCCACGCCGAGCAGCGAACTGCCGCCCGCCGGTACCTGGAAGGAAGGCGACCACACCACTCACTTCACCGTACTGGACGCCAGCGGTAACGCGGTAAGCGCCACCCTGTCGATCAATCTGCCGTTTGGCGCCGCCTTCACCGTGCCCGGCACCGGCGTGCTGCTCAACGATGAAATGGACGATTTCGCCGCCGATCTGGCAGGTGCCAACGCCTACGGCCTGACCGGCAGCCACGCCAACGCCATCGCCGCCGGCAAGCGACCACTGTCGAGCATGAGCCCGACCTTCGTGGAAAGTCCCGGCGAATTCACCAGTTTCGGCACGCCAGGCGGCAGCCGTATTCCGAGCATGGTGCTGCTGTCGATCCTCGAGTACCTCGACGGCCAACCGATCGAGCGCTGGCCAGCGGTACCGCGCTATCACCACCAGTACCTGCCGGACGTCATCGAACACGAACCGCAGACCTTCAGCGCCGAGCAGATCGCCGATCTGCAGGCCCGTGGCTACAGCCTGAAGGCGCTGGAGCGGACATACGGCAATCAGCAGGTGCTTCGCTGGAACAAGACCAGCGGCAAGGTGGAAGCGGCCAGCGACCCCCGTGGCGTCGGCAGCAGCGACGTGCAAAAGGCACGGTAACGCTCAGCCGGCAGATCGAAACTCAACAAAAAGCCCCCTGACTCGATGAGAGTCAGGGGGCTTCTGGTTCGCGCGCATAAAATTACTGGCGCTGGTTGTAACCATCCCCGGTGCAGCCCAGGCAACGCACGAAAGCCGCCTTGCCAGGTTCGACCACCAGCGCACGACCGGTGGCGCCGATGCCGCCGCCCATCGCGGTGAACGGTAGAGCGACGACAAAAGCGACTGCGCCGATGGCCGTAGCGCCGATCAGCAGCGGACGTGCGATCAGCAGGTCACCGATCATGGCGAAACCATCCGGGGCCTGAACGGTGTAAAGCGGGTCTCCACTGACGTTCTGCTGCACTTCTTGCGCG
Organism: Pseudomonas sp. SZ40; assembly: GCF_052958135.1. Taxonomy (NCBI): domain Bacteria; kingdom Pseudomonadati; phylum Pseudomonadota; class Gammaproteobacteria; order Pseudomonadales; family Pseudomonadaceae; genus Pseudomonas; species Pseudomonas sp. SZ40. The sequence goes on from NZ_JBQWIF010000006.1 coordinate 48,202, forward strand.
TTGGCAGTCAGCGCCAGCGAGGCAGCAGTCAGCGCCACAACAGCAGCGCAAGAGCGAAACAGTTTCATGGGGCGATCCTTCGAAGGTATACGGACAATGTAGGTAACTATATCAGTGAGCGGGCGATTGTCGCGTGATGGCCGTCAATCGCTGAGCAACTGGTCATTCCATCGGAACGAACGGGCTAGCGCTGACACTTTGGGCAATAGACGCTGGCCCGCTGCCCCAACTTGACCTCGCGTAGCGTGCTGCCACAAACCTTGCAGAACTGGCCGCCGCGGCCATAGGCGAACAGCTCCTGCTGGAAGTAGCCAGGCTGGCCGTCGCCGCCGACGAAATCGCGCAGGGTAGTGCCGCCGCGCTCGATGGCGTGGGCCAGCACGCGCTTGATCTCGTGGGCGAGGCGCACGTAGCGTGCTCGCGACACCGTACCGGCGGCACGGCGTGGATCGATACCCGCAGCGAACAACGCCTCGGTCGCATAGATATTGCCCGCCCCGACCACCACGGCGTTGTCCATGATGAACGGCTTGATCGCCACAGCCTTGCCGCGGGACAGCTGATACAGGCGTTCGCCATCGAACAGATCGGTCAGCGGCTCCGGCCCCAGCCGCGCCAGCAGCTCATGTTCCAGCGGCAACTCACTCCACAGCAGCGCGCCGAAGCGACGCGGGTCGGTGTAACGCAGTGCCAGGCCCGACTCCAGCTCGATATCGACGTGCTCGTGCTTGGCAGCCGGCAAGCCGACCTCGACCAGGCGCAGGTTGCCGGACATGCCCAGATGGCTGATCAGCGTGCCGACCTCGGCCTTGATCAACAGGTACTTGGCGCGGCGCTCCACCTTCTCGATACGCTGCCCGGACAGGCGCACATCGAGATCTTCGGGGATCGGCCAGCGCAGGCGCCGCTCACGGACGATCACCCGGCTGACGCGCTGGCCTTCAAGATAGGGCGCGATACCACGACGGGTGGTTTCGACTTCTGGCAATTCGGGCATGGCGACTACTTCGGCAAGAGGCAAGGCAGCAACCCTAGGCGCTGCCAGGTCGTGGCGTCAACCGTCGAGGAGGGCGCGGGTCAGGCGGCGCCGAGGTCGCGAATGCTCTCGCGCAGGCTCTCGAAGTCATAGTTGGAGAGCCCGACATAATCGAGGATCAGCGGCTCGATGCTCTGCCACTCGTGATCCTCGCTCTGGTTGCCCAACACCTGATAACTGCGGCAGATGTGCTCGGCCATCTTGAGGATCGCCAGCAGGTTCTTCAGTTGCGCGTCACGGTCGTTTTCATCGGCGAAGATGGCCAGGGCATTGTGATGATTGGCGATGGCATCGCACAGATGAAGGGGCAGGTTCCAGGATTTTGCCGTGTAGTAGCCGACCACCGCATGATTGGTGTTGAGTACGCGGTTCTCGGTATCGACGATGCGCCGCTCGGCACTGGCGCTGGCGTAGGACTCCTCGAGCACCGTAATGTAATCGGGAAAGCGCTTGAGCATCAGCGGGATGCCGCAGTTGTGGAACAGGCCAAGGGTATAGGCCTCGTCCACGGACTCGTAACCGATGCGCTTGGCCAGGGTCAGACAGGTCATGGCCACATCCTGGGCGGTGTCCCAGAAGCGGTTGAGGGTGACGATGGTGTCGTCGCTCATCTCGCCACGGATCGACAGCGCGTTGACCATGTTGATCACCGAGCGGCTGCCCAGCAGGTTGACCGCCCGCTGGATCGAGCCGATGCGGTTGGCCAGGCCGAAATACGGCGAATTGACGATCTTCAGCAAGGCACCGGAAAGCCCCGGATCCTGGCTGATCAGCCGCGCAATGGCCTTGAGGTCCGGACTGGGCATGTATTGCTCGAACTGCAGGTCAACCATGATCTGCGGTTGCGGCGGCACGCTGATGCCCTGCAGAAACGTCTGGATCTGCTCGGCGGAGAGTTCTTTTTCCATGGGGGATGCGGGGCATGAAAGGTGATGGAGCGCACAGTTTACCCTGTGGCAGATGACTTTTACCCGACGGTTACAGAGTAAATTTACCGGTCATCGCCTCACGTCCAATCCAGGCCGCTGAACCAAGCGCCGGACTCACGGACATTGGACCGGCGGCCGGCTTTTTCGACTGTCACCAAGCGCCCAGCGGGCCGCTCGTTTAGAATGCGCGTTTTTCTCGACGGAGCCCACCATGTCCCTGCCCAGCCTGCGCCTGAAAGCCAACGCCGACCGACGCCTGCGCGCCGGCCATCTGTGGGTCTACAGCAACGAAATCGATGTTGCCGTCACACCGCTCAACGCCTTCGAGGCCGGCGATCAGGCGATTCTCGAAGCCGCCGGAGGCAAGCCGCTGGGCATCGTCGCTCTCAGCCCGAACAACCTGATCTGCGCACGCCTGCTGTCCCGTGACGTCAAGCACGTGCTGGACAAATCCCTGTTGGTGCATCGCATCAACGTGGCCCTGAGCCTGCGCGAGCGGCTGTTCGACACACCCTGCTATCGCCTGGTGTACGGCGACTCCGACCTGTTACCGGGCCTGGTAGTCGACCGTTTCTTCGACATTCTGGTGGTGCAACTGGCCTCCGCGACCATGGAACGCCACAAGGACGACGTACTGGCGGCACTGATTCAGGTGATCAAGCCCAGCGGCATCCTGCTCAAGAACGACTCCGCCGCCCGCGACGCCGAGGGCCTCGAGCGCTATGTGGACACCGCATTCGGTGTGGTGCCGCAATGGGTCGCGCTGGAAGAGAACGGCGTCAAGTTCCAAGCACCGGTGATCGAAGGCCAGAAAACCGGCTGGTTCTACGACCACCGCATGAACCGTGCCCGCCTGGCGCCTTACGTGCAGGGCAAGCGGGTACTCGACCTGTTCAGCTACATCGGTGGCTGGGGCGTGCAGGCCGCGGCGTTCGGCGCCAGTGAAGTGTTCTGCGTGGACGCCTCGGCCTTCGCCCTCGACGGTGTCGAGCGTAACGCCACGCTCAACGGCTTCGCCGAGAAGATGACCTGCGTGGAGGGTGACGTATTCGATGCGCTGCGCGAACTCAAGTCCGCCGAAGAACGTTTCGACGTGGTCATCGCCGACCCGCCCGCCTTCATCAAGCGCAAGAAGGACATCAAGAACGGCGAGGCTGCCTACCGTCGCCTCAACGAAACCGCCATGCGCCTGCTCAACAAGGACGGCATTCTGGTCAGCGCCAGTTGCTCGATGCACCTGGAGGAAGACAACCTGCAGAACATCCTGCTGACCAGTGCACGCCACCTCGATCGCAATATCCAGCTGCTCGAACGTGGCGGCCAGGGCCCCGACCATCCGGTGCATCCGGCCATCGGCGAAACCCGCTACATCAAGAGCCTCACCTGCCGGTTGCTGCCCAACAGCTGACGGGCCGTTGCCTGCCAGTCGACGCCGGTCGCTGGCAGGCACCTGCAAACACGGCAAGAAAACGATTTATCGCCGACATTTGTTGCACATTGCCTATTATCGATGATGGATTGCCGGGCATCGCCGAACCCTTGGGGTCGAGCGCGGTCTTTGCTGGGCAGGCCTGAAACCCGGGCCTCGCATGATGATGCATCTTCTTCTGTCACCACCAACGGCGTGGACGATATGCTAAGTCCTCATCAGCACAGAATTCAGACTCCGATGATCTACCCCTCTTCGCGCAGCGCCAGGCGCCTGATAGTCACCGCACTCGCCCCACCTTCGGCATGCAGTGGTCACCGGTGCGCCAGCAACTACCGCTGACGAGTCGGCCCCTGACTGACTGGCAGGCAAAGCAGCGAGCCAGCGCAACCCCGAGCCCTCGGGGGCGACAGTGATCCCCGTTTCCGGTACGGCCCGACCTCACGCAGCGAGGCGGTCGCACCTCAGCAATACTCACGACGGGTTGATCGCTGGCAAGCGCACCTCGTTCTTGCGTGTATCGCTCGCTGCATCTTTTGCCAGCACTACCGCTCCACTCGACCACGTCGCATACGCTCCGGTGGCAGAACCCGGTACCCCGTCATAAGAAGAGAGAAGAGCCAACGTGAACGACGCAACGATGCTCTCCAAACGATGCAGCCAAGGCAGGACACAGCAGAACGAGGACACCGATGCCGCCCGCCGCCGCAAACGCCAGGCCAAGCTGTATGCCATGGCCAGAGCCCAGGAACGCAAGCGGATCGCCCGCGAACTGCATGACGAGCTGGGTCAGCAGTTGACCGCCCTGCAGCATGGGCTCGGCGTGCTGCGCATCCACCTGAGCCGGGAACGCCCCGACCTGAGCGAGCAGATTCTTCACCTGATCAACATTTCCCACAGTGCCATCGATGCCATACGCGATGTCCAGTTCGGCGGCCCCATCGGACGCTTGCAAGAGGACCTCGAAAACACCCTGCAGACCCTCGCCGAGGAGTTCCGGCAACTGTCTGGAATCACCTGTCGCTGCAGCCTGCCCTCCACACCGATCGACCTCGCCCCCGACCAGGCTTCGCACCTGTACCGCATCGTGCAGGAATCGCTGACCAATATCCTGCGCCACGCCAATGCCAGTTGGGCGGCGGTCAGTCTCGAACGGCGCGACAACGATTACGTGCTGGAAATTTCCGACGACGGCTGCGGCTTCACCCTCAGCGATACCTTGCCGGACTCCACCGGATTGTCCGGCATGCGCGAACGCGGCAAGCGCCTGGGCGGGCCGGTGATCATTTTCAGCCACCCCGGCCAAGGCACCATCGTGCAGGCGATTTTCCCGGTAAAACCCCGCTCTTAAGGACCCCTCCATGATCAATCTGATGATCGCCGACGACCACATGATCATGCGCGAAGGGCTGAAACGCCTGTTCGAGCTCTACAACGACATCCACATCGCCGCAGAAGCGGCCGATGGCCCGCAGGCCCTCGAACGACTGCGCGTCACCCCGGTGGATCTGCTGCTGCTCGACATCAGCATGCCCGGCCTGAGCGGAGAGGCGCTGATCGCCCGGATCAACCACCAGTACCCGACCCTGCCGATTCTGGTGCTGAGCATGCACAGCGACCCGCACGTCGCCATGCGCGTGCTGCGCTGCGGGGCAGCTGGCTACCTGACCAAGAGCCAGTCACCGGAAGCCCTCATTGATGCGGTCAGAAAGGTCAGCGGCGGCGCCCGCTACATCGATCCCGACCTGATGGAGCCGATCGCCCTCAGCAGCCTCAAGCCAAGCACCCGCAACGGGCTCGACAGCCTGACCAATCGCGAGTTCCAGATCATGCGGTTACTCGCCGGCGGGCTGAGCGTGAATCACATCGCCGAACAGCTGATGATCAGCAACAAGACGGTCAGTACTCATAAGATCAATCTGATGGAGAAGATGAGCTTCTCCAGCAATGCCGACCTGATCAAGTTCGCCTCCAGCCTCATCGAGTCCGAATACAGATAAGAATATCCCTAGTCTTTATCGGTATTTATGCACACCGATAAATCAGCAATACCCGATGCCGCCTGCTTGGATGCTTAATGCATGCTGCGGACGTCCAAAGGAATGACTGGTCACCGCGTAGGAAGCCCCCGCCCGATACCCGTTCCGTGGAGACATGAGTCCAGTCCACCGCGGAGCGATGACGTGCAAGATAGAACCTCTCACCTGATTGCCCCGTCGCTGATTCTGGTTGCCGGCATCGCCGCCGTACTGCTGGTCGGCCAGGGCATACTGGGCACGCTCCCCGTGCTGTGTGGCCTGATCGTGCTTGGCACCGTGGCGATCCTGGTGCTACGCAAGCAAACCTCGACGCAGGCCTCGCTGCAATCCATCGACGCGGAGCCGGACGCGCCCGGCGCGGCCCACGCCGACAATCTCGATCGCCTCTGCGAGCAGACCCTGCCGCTCTGGTCACAGCAGATCGAGACCGCGCGCAGCCACACCGAAGAATCCATCAGCGCCCTCAGCGAGCGCTTTGCCCTGTTGGCCACGCGCATCCAGAACAGCCTTGGCGGCAGCACGGAGCGTGAGGCGGGCAAACGCCTGGTGGCGCTGTTGTCGACCTGTGAATACGAGTTGGACATGATCGTCCTGGCCCTGCGCGAAGCACTGGCCAGCAAGGAATCGCTGCTCAAGGAAGTCATGCAGCTTTCCACCTTCACCGAGCAGTTGCAGGACATGGCGCAGGATGTCGCCAACATCGCCAAACAGACCAACCTGCTGGCCCTCAACGCAGCCATCGAAGCGGCTCGCGCGGGCGAAAGCGGACGCGGCTTCGCCGTGGTCGCCGACGAAGTGCGCAAGCTCTCGTCGATGTCGGGGGCCACCGGGCAACGCATCGGCGAGACCGTGGTGATCGTCAACGACGCCATCCACAAGACCCTGAGCATTTCCCAGGAATACACCAAGACCGACACCGCCACCCTGAACAAGGCCAGTGAAGTCATTGCCGGGGTGATCAACCGCTTCAACCAGAACGCCACCGACATCGTCAATCACAACGAAACGATGCGCGCACAGAGCGAAGCCGTCGCCCAGGACATCGCCGAAGTACTGGTGGCGCTGCAATTCCAGGACCGCACCAGCCAGATGCTCGGCCACATCGCCGGTGACCAGGAAAAACTGCTCGCCTACCTCCACGAACGCAACGCCCAGCGTCGCCAGGGCCTGAGCCCGGCGCCGCTGGATGTCGAGCGCTGGCTGCGCGAGCTGGCCCAGACCTACACCACACCCGAGCAGCACGACGTGCATCGCGGTGACAGCTCCGCCAGGCGCAACGATTCTGAAATCACGTTTTTCTGAGGTTCCCCCATGAGCAAGACCGTACTCATCGTCGACGACTCCACCTCCATCCGTCAGGTCGTCAGCATTACGCTCCGTGGGGCCGGCTATCAGGTCATCGAGGGCTGTGACGGCAAGGATGCCCTGAGCAAGCTCGATGGCCGCAAGGTGCACCTGATCATCAGTGACGTGAACATGCCGAACATGGACGGCATCACCTTCGTCAAACAGGTCAAGCAGATGCCCGCCTACAAATTCACCCCGGTGATCATGCTCACCACCGAGGCGGGCGAAGCGAAGAAGGAGGAAGGACGCGCAGCGGGTGCCAAGGCCTGGGTGGTCAAGCCCTTCCAGCCGGCGCAAATGCTCACTGCCGTGTCCAAGCTGATCCTGCCATGAACACCGCGTCGGCAGAGAACCTCTACCGCATCCTGCCACTGGAGGGTGGCCTGACCATCTACAGCGCGGCCGAGCACATGGAGCTGCTGACTCAGGTACTGGCCCCGGGTACCGAAGTGGAACTCGACCTCGGGGCGGTGGATGAACTCGATTGCGCAGGCCTGCAGTTGCTGATTCTGGCCAAGCAGGAAGCCACGCGGATGAGCTGCGACCTGCGCCTGACCAACCACAGCCCGGCCGTGATCGAAGCCTTCGAGCTGAGCGGGCTCGGCACCTTTTTCGGCGACCCCATCCTGATCAAGCCGGCGAGCGAGTAGTCACCATGAACATGGACGAAGTGCTGCAGATCTTCATCGCCGAAAGCCAGGAGCTGTTGCAGCAGATGGAAGAAGCCCTGCTGCAGCTGGAAAACAGCCCGGGCGATGCCGACACCATCAACGCGATCTTTCGTGCCGCCCACACCATCAAGGGTTCGGCAGGGTTGTTCGGCCTCGACGTGATCGTCGCCTTCACCCATATCGCCGAAAGCGTGTTGGACCGGGTGCGCACTGGCGAGCTGCACTTCGACAAGGAGATGACCGCCCTCTTCCTGCAGGTGGGCGACCACCTGGCGCGCCTGGTCGCGCTGGTCGACGGCGGCACCGACCTGCAGTGCATGGACCCCGATACCCAGGCGCTGCACGAGCAACTGGGTGAGCGTCTCACTCATTACCTGGCCCCCGCAGCGGACGCCGGACGCGTGCCGGCCGCCGCCACACGTATCGAACGCGGCCATGGTCCGGGCGTTGGTGCCGACCACTGGCACCTGTCCCTGCGGTTCGGCCCCGACACCCTGCGCAACGGCATGGACCCGCTGGGTCTGTTCCGCTACTTGAATACCTTCGGCCGCATCATCAGCATCGTTCCGCTGCTCGATCGCATCCCCGCAGCCGCCGAGATGGACCCGGAAACCTGCTACCTGGGTTTCGAGGTCGCCTTCGCCAGTGACGCCGACAAGGCCACCATCGACGGTGCCTTCGAGTTCGTCCGTGAAGACAGCCTGATCCGCATCCTGCCGCCCAACAGCAAGTCGGACGAGTACCTGGAGCTGATCCGCGCCCTGCCCGAAGAAGACATGCGTCTGGGCGAAATCCTCATGCGTTGCGGCACCCTGACCGCCAGCGAACTGCAGGACGTGCTGCACGCCCAGGTGCAGGGCCAGGAGCGCGACGAGCCGCGTCCGATCGGCCGGGTGCTGGTGGAAGAGAGCCTGGTGCAACCACCGGTGATCGCCGCCGCGCTGCAGAAACAGCAGCAGATCAAGGAAAACCGCAGCAACGAGAACAGCCTGATCCGCGTCGATGCCGGCAAGCTGGATCGCCTGATCGACCTGGTGGGTGAACTGATCATCGCCGGTGCCGGCGCGCGCATGACCGCGCAGAACTGCGGCCACCCGGAAATGCTCGAAGCCACCGAGCTGCTTTCGCGACTGGTGGAAGAAGTCCGCGACTCGGCACTGCCGCTGCGCATGGTGCAGATCGGCAGCACCTTCAACCGCTTCCAGCGCGTGGTGCGCGACGTGTCCGGCGAGCTCGGCAAGGACATCGCCCTGTCCATCAGCGGCGGCGAGACCGAGCTCGACAAGACCGTGGTCGAGCGCATCACCGACCCGCTGACGCACCTGGTACGCAACGCCATGGATCATGGCATCGAACCGGTCGACACGCGCCTGGCACGGGGCAAGCCCGCCCAGGGCAACGTCTCGCTGAACGCCTACCACGATGCCGGCAGCATCATCCTCGAGGTCAGCGACGACGGCGGCGGCCTCGACTCACAGCGCATCCTCGCCAAAGCCCGTGAACGCGGCCTGGTCGGCGAGGGCCAGACGCTGACCGAGAAGGAAATCTTCGCGCTGATCTTCGAGCCCGGCTTCTCCACCGCCGAGCAGGTCAGCAACCTGTCCGGACGCGGCGTCGGCATGGACGTGGTCAAGCGCAACATCGCCGCCCTGCGCGGCACCATCGAGCTGGACAGCAGCCTCGGCCAGGGCACGCGCATCCGTATCCGCCTGCCCCTGACCCTGGCGATCATCGACGGCTTCCTGGTCAGCGTCGGCCAGGCCGGCTACGTGATTCCGCTGGAGCTGGTGGAGGAATGCATCGAGCTGCAGGCCGACACCCTGCTGGAACGCGGGCATCTCGAACTGCGCGGGCAGATGTTGCCCATCGTCCGCCTGCGCGAGCTGTTCGAGGACGACAGCCCGGCGCCACGGCGCGAGAGCGTGGTGGTGGTGCAACAGGCAGGTCTGCGCGCCGGGCTGGTGGTCGATCAGTTGCTCGGCGAATTCCAGACGGTCATCAAGCCACCGGGCAAGGTGTTCTCCAGCTGCCCGGGCCTCGGCGGCTTCACCATTCTCGGTGACGGCGCGGTGGCCTTGATCCTCGACATTCCCAGCCTGCTCACCCAACTCACCAGCACCCCGGAAGCCCCGCGTCGGGCGAGGCTCGAAGCATGAACATGGCAACGCTTGGGCACGAGTCCACCGCACACCAGTACCTGACCTTCATCCTGGCCGGCGAGCACTACGCCGTCGATACCCTGAGCGTACGTGAGATCCTCGAGTACACCCGCTTCACTCCGGTGCCGCGCATGCCGGCCACGGTGCGCGGCGCGACCAACCTGCGCGGTGCCGTGGTGCCGGTGATCGATCTGCTGGCGCGCTTCAGCGGCGAGCGTACGACGCTCGGCAAACGCACCTGCATCGTCATTCTCGACGTACCCGACGAGGATCGTCCGCAGCCTCTCGGCGTGCTGGTCGATGCAGTCAGCGCAGTGCGTGAGATCAGCCCGCACGAGATCCAGCCGGCACCGGCTTTCGGCAGCCATCTGCGCAGCGAATTCATCACCGGTGTCGTTCGCCTGGACGATCGCTTCGTCACGCTCCTGGCACTCGATCAGGTACTCGATCTGGAAACACTTGGCACCTCCACCACCAGCGACGTCGGCAGAACCGTACGGCCTTGATCTCACCCGCGACTCTCCATTCGAAAGGATCTCCAGCATGCTCAGCAACTTCAAGATCGGTACCCGGCTCATCGTCGCGTTCGTCCTGGTCGCGGGAATCAGTGCCATAGTCGGCCTAGTCGGCCTGTCCAACACCTCGACCATGAACGACCTGGCGGACAGGATGTACTCCAGGGAACTGGTAGGCCTCTCCAAGATCAAGGATGCCAACATCAACCTCATCTACATTGGCCGAGCCCGCGCCAACTTCCTTCTCGCGACCACTCAACAGGATCGTGATCGGATTCGCGCCGATATCACCAATTACAGCGAAACTGCGCGAAAACTGATCGATGAGGCCCGTCTGCAGTTCGCCAGCGAGCGCTCCATGGAGCTTTTCCGAGAGGCCGACTCGGTCTGGAAGGACTACCAGAGCAGCATGGATCAGACGCTGCAAACGGCGGCCAATCAAGCCTTGTACGCGGAGAACCCCGAACTGCAGCGGCAGCTGACCCAGACACGTGCATACGGCGACAAGATCGACAGCATCTTCTCCGAGCTCTCGCGCATCAAGGAGACCAACGCCAGCGATGCCAACGATCAGACCACCGAGCTCTACGAAGCCAGCCGCGACATCATGATCGGCGTCATCATCGGTGGCCTGCTGATCGGTGTCGTGCTCGGCCTGCTGATCAGCCGCAGCATCACCCGCCCGCTCAGCCGCGCGGTGGAAGCCGCCAACCTGCTGGCCGAAGGCGACTTGCGCGTGAAACTCGATAGCACCGCTCGCGACGAGACCGGCCAGTTGCTGAAGTCGATGGGCAACATGAGCGAGAAGCTCACGCAGATCATCGCCGAGGTACGCGGCTCCGCCGACTCGCTGTCCAGCGCCTCCGAGGAGATTTCCTCGACCGCCCAGAGCATGAGCCAGGCGGCTTCCGAACAGGCGGCTTCGGTGGAGGAAACCAGTGCGTCGATGGAGCAGATGTCCGCCTCCATTTCGCAGAACACCGAGAACGCCCGGGTCACCGACGGCATGGCCAGCAAAGCCTCCAACGAAGCGGGCGAAGGCGGCCAGGCGGTCAAGGACACCGTGCGAGCCATGAAGACCATCGCCGACAAGATCGGCATCGTCGACGACATCGCCTACCAGACCAACCTGCTGGCCCTCAACGCCGCCATCGAGGCGGCCCGGGCCGGCGAGCACGGCAAGGGCTTCGCGGTGGTCGCCGCGGAAGTACGCAAGCTGGCCGAGCGCAGCCAGGTGGCGGCCCAGGAAATCGGCGAAGTCGCCAAGAACAGCGTGGCCCTGGCCGAACGTGCTGGCACCCTGCTCGACGAGATCGTCCCGTCCATCGCCAAGACCTCCGACCTGGTGCAGGAAATCGCGGCGGCCTCCGACGAGCAGAGCAGTGGCGTCAGCCAGATCAGCACGGCGATGAACCAGCTCAGCGAACTGACCCAGCAGAATGCCTCGGCTTCCGAGGAGCTCGCCGCCACCGCCGAGGAAATGAGCGGCCAGGCCGAACAGCTGCAGCAACTGATGGACTTCTTCCGCCTCAGCGGCAGTGGCGAGCGCATCACCACCGTCAATCCACCACGCAACAGGCCACAGACCAACCGCGGCAACGGCGGCACACGCCAGCTGCGTGAAGACGAGGGCCAGCAAGGCCATGGCACAGGCCTGCCGGCCGGTTACGTGCGCTTTCAGGAGTAAGCCATGAGCTCCGATACCCGGCTGCTCGACGACGCTACCGCAGTGTCGGGCCAGTACCTGACCTTCACCCTGGCTCAGGAACTGTTCGCGGTGGAAATCCGTGCCGTACGGGAGATCATCGAGTACGGCCGGCTGACCACGGTGCCGATGATGCCGCCAAGCATTCTTGGCGTGATCAACCTGCGCGGCGCGGTGGTGCCGGTGATGGATCTCGGCCAGCGCTTCGGCGGCCGGGCCACGGCCATCGGCCCGAGAACCTGCATCGTGATTCTGGAGATACTCAACCAGACCAGCACCCAGGTGATCGGCATGGTGGTGGACGCCGTCAACGAGGTCCGTGAACTGAGCGCCGAGCAGATCGAACCGACGCCCAGCTTCGGAGGCAGCATCCGTACCGATTTCATTCGTGGCATGGGCAAGCTGGATGAGCGGCTGGTGGTGATGCTCGACATCAGCCGGATCATTTCCGCGCAAGAGCTCGTGGCACTGGACCAGGCCGAACGGCATGGTCTCGACGGCGCTCGAGCCTGACATGCACGAGAGCACCCACAGCGCCCTCTCCGACCGGGAGTTCGGCCAGTTCCGTCAATTGATCCACGAGATTGCCGGCATCCACCTTTCCGACGCGAAGAAGCCGCTGGTAGCCGGGCGCCTCAACAAGCGCCTGCGCACCTTCGGCATGGCCAGCTACGGTGACTACTTCAAACGTCTGGGCAAGGATGCCGCGGAGCTGCAGACCTGCGTGGACCTGCTGACCACCAACGAGACCTACTTCTTCCGCGAACCCAAGCACTTCGACTTCCTGCGCGAGCTGCTGCACAAACCCGGTGCCATTCCCAGCGGGCGACCGCTGCGCGTCTGGAGTGGCGCCTGCTCCAGCGGCGAAGAGCCTTACACGCTAGCGCTGCTGCTGGCCGAACGGCTCGGTGAGAGGCCCTGGGAAATTCTTGCCTCGGATATCAGCCAGCGCATCCTGGCCCAGGCCCGCAGCGGCGTTTACGACCTCGAGGACAGCCGGAACATCCCCCGGCATCTGCTGGTGAAGTACTGCCTGCGCGGCGTCGACGACAACCAGGGACGCATGATGATCGTCCCGTCACTGCGCCAGCGCATCCGCTTCGAGCAGATCAACCTGAACAGCGCACTACCGGACCTGGGGCTGTTCGACGTGATCTTCCTGCGCAACGTGATGATCTACTTCGACGCCGACACCAAACGTCAGGTGGTCGGTCGCCTGGTCAAGCACCTGCGCCCGGGCGGTCACTTCTTCATCAGTCACTCGGAGAGCCTGAACGGCGTCAACGACACGCTCAAGGTCGTCAAACCTTCGATCTATCGCAAGCCCGATGACTAAGACCCCCTCCATCGCCGAGGTCTACCTGCAGCCCGGCGACTATCATTTCGGCGGCCCCTATACCCGTGTGCGAACCCTGCTTGGCTCCTGCGTCTCGATGGTGCTCTGGCACCCCCATGCGCGCCTGGGCGGCATGTGCCATTTCATGCTGCCGACGCGCGGGCGCCCGACCGCCCACCCGGACGGTCGTTACGGCGACGAAGTCATGAGCCTGCTGTGCGACGCCATCGGGCTGAGCGGCACGCGGCTGGCCGACTATCAGGCACGCATCTTCGGTGGTGGGCATATGTTTCCCGCGCTCATGAATGGCAACCGCCGGCACGTGGGCCTACAGAACGTTGACATGGCCAGGCGTCTAATCACCGAGAAGAAGCTCAGTTGCCATGGCGAACACGTAGGCGGAGTCGGGCATCGCAACCTGATCTTCGACATCTGGAGCGGCCATCTGGCCCTGAAGCAGACGGCGCCGACCGCGATCTCCGGTCGCCCCTCTGGAGAGCAATACGCATGAAACCGATAAAAGTCATGATCGTCGACGACTCCGCCGTGGTGCGCCAGGTGCTGTCCTCGGTGCTGGCCAGCGACCCGGCGATCCAGGTCATCGGGACGGCCGCCGATCCGCTGTTCGCCCTCGACAAGATGCAGCGCGAGTGGCCCGACGTGATCGTGCTGGACGTGGAAATGCCGCGCATGGACGGCATCACCTTTCTCAGGAAGCTGATGAGCGAGCGCCCCACGCCCGTCGTCATCTGCTCCACGCTCACCGAGAAGGGCGCCGCCACGACCATGCAGGCGCTCGCCGCCGGCGCGGTGAGCATCGTCACCAAACCCCAGGCCAGCCTCAGCAAGTTTCTGGTCAATGCCAGCGACGATCTGGTCAATGCGGTGAAGGCCGCAGCGCGCGCCAACGTCCGCAGCCTGGCGAAGAACAAGGCAGTACCCGCCGCGCCCGTGCAGGGCAAGCTCAGCGCCGACGTCATCCTGCCGCCGGGCCAGGGCGCCATGGCGCGCACCACCGAACGTGTCGTGGCCATCGGCACGTCCACCGGTGGCACCCAGGCACTGGAGTACATCCTCACGCGCCTGCCGCGGGTGTGTCCCGCACTGGTGATCGTCCAGCACATGCCCGAACGTTTCACCGCCGCCTTCGCCGAACGCCTCAATGGCCTCTGCGAACTGGAGGTTCTGGAGGCGCGGCATGGCGATCGGGTACTGCCAGGCCGCGCCCTGATCGCCCCCGGTGGCCGCCACCTGCTGCTCAAGCGCAGCGGTGCCCAGTACCAGGTGGAAGTGGTCGATGGCCCACCGGTCAGCCGTCACAAGCCCTCGGTGGACGTCCTGTTCCGCTCCACGGCCCGTGCAGCAGGCGCCAACGCCACCGGTATCATCATGACCGGCATGGGTGACGACGGTGCCCGCGGCCTGCGCGAGATGCACGAGGCCGGTGCCCTCACCCTTGGCCAGGACGAAGCGAGTTGCGTGGTCTACGGCATGCCCAGAGAGGCCATGAAACTGGGCGCCGTGAGCCGCGAAATCTCGTTGGAGCAGATCCCCGCTGCCATCCTGCGCGGTTAGTGCAGGGACGGCCGGCAGCCACCAGCCTTTCCTCGCCCGCCCCGTGCGGCGTAGAATCAGGGCATTCCCCGCCATCCACCCTTCGGCGGGCTGTGAGCCCAGGCAGGCAGACGGAGATCCCGTCGTGCGCCATGCCATCTTACTTCGCGGTCATCTGCCGCTGATCCGCTCACCCACCTATCAATGCCTACCTGATTAGCCGCAGGAATCCGTCATGCCTGATTACCGCTCGAAGACCTCCACCCACGGCCGCAACATGGCCGGCGCCCGTGCACTGTGGCGCGCCACCGGGATGAAGGACGAAGACTTCAAGAAACCGATCATCGCCATCGCCAACTCCTTCACCCAGTTCGTGCCCGGCCACGTGCACCTGAAGGACCTGGGCCAACTGGTCGCCCGCGAGATCGAGAAAGCCGGCGGCGTGGCCAAGGAATTCAACACCATCGCCGTCGACGACGGCATCGCCATGGGCCACGACGGCATGCTCTATTCGCTGCCGAGCCGCGAGATCATCGCCGACTCCGTGGAGTACATGGTCAACGCTCACTGCGCCGACGCCATCGTGTGCATCTCCAACTGCGACAAGATCACCCCCGGCATGCTGATGGCCGCCCTGCGCCTCAACGTTCCGGTGATCTTCGTTTCCGGCGGTCCCATGGAGGCGGGCAAGACCAAACTGGCCAGCCACGGCCTGGATCTGGTCGACGCCATGGTCATCGCCGCCGACTCCAGCGCCTCCGACGAGAAGGTCGCCGAGTACGAGCGCAGCGCCTGTCCGACCTGCGGTTCGTGCTCCGGCATGTTCACCGCCAACTCGATGAACTGCCTGACCGAGGCCTTGGGCCTGGCCCTGCCGGGCAACGGTTCGACCCTGGCCACCCACAGCGACCGCGAACAGCTGTTCCTGCAGGCTGGCCGTACCATCGTCGAGCTGTGCAAACGCTACTACGGCGAGAACGACGACTCAGTGCTGCCGCGCAACATCGCCAACTTCAAGGCGTTCGAGAACGCCATGACCCTGGACATCGCCATGGGCGGTTCCACCAACACCATCCTGCATTTGCTGGCCGCGGCTCAGGAAGCCGAGATCGATTTCGACCTGCGCGATATCGACCGCCTGTCCCGTCACGTGCCGCAACTGTGCAAGGTCGCGCCGAACATTCAGAAGTACCACATGGAAGACGTGCACCGCGCTGGCGGGATCTTCTCGATCCTCGGTTCGCTGGCCCGTGGCGGCCTGCTGCACACCGACCTGCCGACCGTGCACAGCCGCAGCATGGAAGAAGCCATCGCCAAATGGGACATCACCCAGACCGACGACGAAGCGGTGCACCACTTCTTCAAGGCCGGCCCGGCCGGTATTCCGACGCAAACCGCATTCAGCCAGTCGACCCGCTGGGAAACCCTCGATGACGACCGTGAAAACGGCTGCATCCGCAGTGTCGAACACGCCTACTCGCAAGAAGGCGGCCTGGCCGTGCTCTATGGCAACATCGCCCTGGACGGCTGCGTGGTGAAAACCGCCGGTGTGGACGAGTCGATCCACGTCTTCGAAGGCAACGCGAAGATCTTCGAAAGCCAGGACAGCGCCGTGCGCGGCATCCTTGCCGACGAAGTGCAGGCTGGCGACATCGTCATCATCCGCTACGAAGGCCCGAAAGGCGGCCCGGGCATGCAGGAAATGCTCTACCCGACCTCGTACCTGAAATCCAAGGGTCTGGGCAAGGCGTGTGCACTGCTCACCGATGGCCGCTTCTCCGGCGGTACATCCGGCCTGTCCATCGGCCACGCTTCGCCGGAAGCGGCTGCCGGCGGCGCCATCGGCCTGGTACGCGATGGCGACAAGGTGCTGATCGACATTCCGAACCGCTCAATCAACCTGCTGGTCAGCGATGAGGAAATCGCCCACCGCCGTCATGAGCAGGACAAGAAGGGCTGGAAACCGGTCGAACAACGTCCCCGCAAGGTGACCACCGCACTGAAGGCCTACGCCCTGCTCGCCACCAGCGCCGACAAGGGCGCGGTGCGCAACAAGGCGTTGCTGGACGGCTGATCCCCTCGCGCGGCACATGGAAACCCGGCCTTGTGCCGGGTTTTCCGTTTTTGGCGATGCAGACAGCGACGCCTCACGTGGCGCCCCGGCTGTCGCGTCACTCGACCCAAGGCGGCGTTTTTGCACGGAACGGATCGCCGGCAAGCCGGCTCCTACAGTTATAGCCTGGAGGACGCATGAAGATTGGCCTGATCGCCGACACCCACGGCCTGTTGAGACCCCAGGCACTGGCAGCGCTGCAAGGCGTCGACCACCTGATCCACGCGGGCGATATCGGCGGGCCGCAGATCCTTGCTGAGCTCGAACGCATCGCGCCGCTGTCGGTGGTGCGCGGCAACAACGACAGTGATGCCTGGGCCGATGCCATCCCGGAAAGCCTGACCCTGCGCTTCGGCGCGATCAGTCTGTATGTGCTGCATGATCTCAAGAAGCTGGCTATCGACCCCAAGGCCGAAGGTATCGACGTGGCGATCGCCGGGCACTCGCACAAGCCGCTGCATGACGAGCGCGACGGCGTGCTCTACCTGAACCCGGGCAGCGCCGGCCCACGACGCTTCAAGCTGCCGATCAGCGTGGCCCTGCTGCGTATCGACGGTGACACGGTGCGGTTCGAACTGATTACGCTGGAGGTCTGATGCAAGGCGATAGCGGGCCTTCGATTTGGTGGGCTAAAGCCCACCCTACAGCCGCGCATCTAGCCGTAGGGTGGGCTTTAGCCCACCAATTGGCCCCCGACTACGAACGGCTGCTATCGCCACAAAGACGTCCTGCCGAGGCAACGACCTTGAAAAACACGCCTTTCGAAGCCATCTGTATGAATACAGATTTTTTCGATTCGTCCACTCACTTGATGGAGTCCCCATGACCCTCGATGAACTCAACACCCTTCCCGGCGTAACCGGCAAGCCTGACGTCGCCACGGCGGATTTCGTCTACAACCACACCATGATCCGCGTGAAGGATCTGCAGAAATCCCTGGATTTCTATACCCGTGTGCTGGGTTTCACCCTGCTGGAGAAAAAGGACTTCCCGGATGCCGAGTTCAGCCTGTACTTCCTCGCGTTGATCGCCGACAAGTCGCAGATCCCGGCCGACCGGGCAGCACGCCATCAATGGCGCAAGTCCATCCCGGGCGTACTGGAGCTGACCTACAACTACGGCACCGAGAAGGACCCGGAGTTTTCCTACCACAGCGGCAACAGTGACCCGCGCGGCTTCGGTCACCTGTGCGTGGCAGTGCCGGATATCAAGGCGGCTTGCCAGCGCTTCGAAGACCTGAGCGTGGACTTCCAGAAGCGCCTGACCGACGGGCGCATGAGCAACATCGCCTTCATCAAGGACCCGGACGGCTACTGGGTGGAAATCATCCAGTTCACCGAAGTGGATTGATTGACGTGGCGCCCCGCTGTTGACCGGCGGGGCGGCCGCCCCGCCTACTTGCGCTCGACCTTGTTGTCGATGCCTCCCAACTGCACCTCCGGCTCATCACCGCTCCAGCGCACCTGCTGACTGACGCCAGTAACGTTCAGCTTGGCCTGGCCTTCGAACTGCAGATCCAGTTCGTGCTCGGCACCTTCTACCGTGACCACTGCCGGTTGCTCGCCCGCGATGATCGCCGTGCGAACCTGGTTGTTGCTGGTGTCGACGCTCAATGCATTGACGCGCTCGGCGATCACCTTGTGTTCGGCACCCGATACCGTAAGCGACTTGGCCGTATCCAGCGTGACCTTGTGCTCCGAGCCGTAGACCAGCACGGCGCCACACTCACCGCTCAGGTGAATGACGTTGGCATTGCCGGTAATGTTCACGTCCTGGCCTTTGCAGGATACGTCTCGCGACAGGCCGATCCCCTCGATATTCAGCGGCTCCGCCTGGGCCAGCGTAGCTGTGCCGGCCAGCAGCAAACCTGCCATCAGCGTCTTGTTCATGGGCACATCCCTCTCTGTCAGTGATGGCCCGGAAGACGTCTGAGGGCCGATGCTATGACAGATGCCCAGGAAAGAAGGTTCTCCGCTGCATGCGACTCAATTCGCGGTTTGCAACGCCGCTCTCAACCAATCGGCAAGCCTCTCGGCGCGCTGACCGCTACGCCGTTGCGGTACCCAGAGCGACAGCTGCGCCTCGGTTTGCACGAAGCCCCAGGGCGCGACCAGCCGCCCTGCAGCGAGATCGTCCGCCACCAGTTGCAGCGGCGCGATGGCCACGCCAAGGCCCGCCGACGCAGCCTCGAGCAGGTAATACAGGTGCTCGAAACCCTGCCCCAGGCGCATGTCCGCAGGCTGCAGGTTCATCGCCGCCAGCCACTGCGGCCAAGCCTGGGGGCGCGAGGTGGTATGCAGCAACGCCTCCTGCAGCAACGTCTCGGGAGCAGTCTGGCTCAGTTCCGAGAACCGTGGGTGGCGCGGACTTATCACCGGCCCGATGGATTCGCGCGCCAGCTCGAATACGCGCATGTCCGCAGGCCACGGCGGTTCGGCGTAGAGCAGGGTGGCATCCACCTGAGGGCTGCGCGGGTCGAGCTCCCCCTGGCTGGTGGACAGCTGCAGCCGCAGCTCGGGCAAGGCCCCGTTGAGCCGGTCCAGACGCGGAATGAACCAGCGCGCCAGCAGGCTGCCCGGGCAGCCGAGCACGAAAGGTGTATCGACTTCCCGCTGGCGAAGCTCGCCACACACCTGCCGCAGGCGGGTGAACGTCTCGCCGCTGACATCACGCAGGCGTATGCCTGCGTCGGTCAGCTTCAAGCCCCGCCCGTCCTTGGTGAACAGCGCCACGCCAAGCTGCTCTTCCAGCGTGCGGATCTGCCGGCTCACCGCACCATGAGTGACGTGCAGCTCAACCGCCGCACGGCTGACGCTGCCCAACCGCGCGGCGGCCTCGAAGGCATGCAGGGCGTTGAGCGACGGCAGATCCTGGGCCATCTCAGTCCACCAGCTCAGGCAGAAAACGGGTGTCCATGCTGTAGCGCCTGGGGTTGCTCGGGTCGATCATCACGGTGACCAGCGACTCGCTGATGTAGGGGCCCGGATCGAACCACAGGTTTTCACTGCGAAACACATGCAGCTTGTTGGTTTGCGGGTTCAGCCACTGGGCGACGATGCGGTACGGGTTGCGGCCGTTGATGCTCAGCGAGCCATTGAGCTCGACATCCACCAACTCGGCCTGCACCGCTGTGCCGCTGACCCGCAACTCGGCGGCGCGGCGCTTGGCGAACAGCGGCGGCAGCACGAACAACAGACCAATCGCCAGAAAGACCGCGCCGATGCCACCGACGATCAGGCTACCGATCCAGTTCTGCTCGAAGCTGTCGATACGCGCGCGCTCAGGCTCCTGCGGGTCGTAATACACCGCCACGCGTTCACCGATGTCGAACGACGGCGGCGTACTGCAGGTGCTGCTGTGATACTCGCCCAGCGTGCCATCGAGCGTGGTGAAGGACACCGTCGGGCAGCCGTCCTCGACATCCACGATGGAGCCTTCGACGCGCATCATCTGCGCCTCGCCGCTGATGCGCGAGACCTGAATGCCGATGGCAACCGCCAGCAGCAGCGCGCCGATACCTGGGAACAGCCATAACCATGCTGTTTTCATCCTGCCTCCGACCTGTGCATAAAATTCATAGCTGAACGATCATCGACCAACTCGCTCAGGACGCCAATGGTTGGGCTTTCAAGCTTCCACAGTTGCAATGCTTCGCAGGCTCGACCCGCTACGAAGTAACTGATGATAGGTGATTTTTAATCACCTATCCGTTAAAACTAATCGCTTTTCCGACCGGCGCCGCAGGGTTAGTCTGGCCACCATCGACGCCAACACCGCTTGGCAAGCAGGTCGCTCGCGGCCTCCGAATTCACAGGAGAACCCCATGACTTCATTACGCAACGGCCCAGACGCCACCGGCTTGTTCGGTAGCTTTGGCGGGCAGTACGTCGCCGAGACGCTGATGCCGCTGATCCATGACCTGGCCGCCGAATACGAAAAGGCCAAGGAAGATCCCGAGTTCGCCAAGGAGCTGGCCTATTTCCAGCGCGACTACGTCGGCCGCCCGAGCCCGCTGTACTACGCCGAGCGCCTGACCGAGCATTGCGGCGGCGCGAAGATCTATCTCAAACGCGAAGAGCTCAATCACACCGGCGCGCACAAGATCAACAACTGCATCGGCCAGATCCTGCTGGCCAAGCGCATGGGCAAGCAGCGCATCATCGCCGAGACCGGCGCCGGCATGCATGGCGTGGCTACCGCCACCGTGGCTGCGCGCTTCGGCCTGCAGTGCGTGATCTACATGGGCACCACCGACATCGACCGCCAGCAGGCCAACGTCTTCCGCATGAAACTGCTCGGCGCCGAAGTGATTCCGGTCACCGCCGGCACCGGTACCCTGAAGGATGCGATGAACGAAGCCCTGCGCGACTGGGTGACCAACGTCGACAGCACCTTCTACATCATCGGCACCGTGGCCGGCCCACACCCTTACCCGGCGATGGTGCGCGACTTCCAGGCCGTCATCGGCAAGGAAACCCGTGACCAACTGCAAGCCCAGGAAGGCCGCCTGCCGGACAGCCTGGTCGCCTGCATCGGTGGCGGCTCCAACGCCATGGGCCTGTTCCACCCCTTCCTCGATGATCAGTCGGTACAGATCATCGGCGTCGAAGCGGCCGGTCATGGCGTGGAAACCGGCAAGCACGCCGCCAGCCTGAATGGCGGCGTACCCGGCGTGCTGCACGGCAACCGCACCTTCCTGCTGCAGGACGACGATGGCCAGATCATCGACGCCCACTCGATTTCCGCCGGCCTCGACTACCCGGGCATCGGCCCGGAGCACGCCTGGTTGTTCGACATCGGCCGCGTCGAGTACACCTCGATCACCGACAAGGAGGCCCTTGCCGCCTTCCACCAGTGCTGCCGCCTGGAGGGCATCATCCCGGCTCTGGAGTCGTCCCACGCCCTGGCTGAAGTATTCAAGCGCGCGCCAACGCTGCCCAAGGATCACCTGATGGTGGTCAACCTTTCGGGCCGCGGCGACAAAGACATGCAGACCGTCATGCACCACTTCGACGAACAGGAAGAACACATATGAGCCGCCTGCAGACGCGCTTCGCCGAGCTGAAACAACAGAACCGCGCCGCCCTGGTGACCTTCGTTACCGCCGGCGACCCGAACTACGATGCTTCCCTGGCGATTCTCAAGGGCTTGCCGAAGGCCGGCGCCGATGTGATCGAACTGGGCATGCCGTTCACCGATCCGATGGCCGACGGCCCGGCGATCCAGCTCGCCAACATCCGCGCCCTGGAAGCCAAGCAGAACCTGGCCAAGACACTGCAACTGGTTCGTGAATTCCGCGAAACCGAACAGGCCACGCCGCTGGTGCTGATGGGTTACTTCAACCCGATCCACAAGTATGGCGTGGAGCGTTTCATCGTCGATGCCAAGGAAGCCGGCGTCGATGGCCTGATCGTGGTCGATCTGCCACCGGAACATAACGCCGACCTGTGCGACCCGGCTCAGGCTGCGGGTATCGATTTCATCCGCCTGACCACCCCGACCACCGACGACAAGCGCCTGCCCACGGTACTCAACGGCAGCTCGGGCTTCGTCTACTACGTCTCCGTGGCTGGCGTTACCGGTGCCGGCTCGGCGACCCTGGAGCACGTACAGGAAGCGGTCACCCGCCTGCGCCGTCATACCGACCTGCCGATCAGCATCGGCTTCGGCATCCGCACCCCGGAACACGCGGCGACCATCGCCCGTCTGGCCGACGGCGTGGTGGTCGGCTCGGCACTGATCGACCAGATCGCCAAGGCCGACAACGACCAGCAGGCCATCGACGGCGTGCTCGAGCTGTGCAGCCAACTGGCCGAAGGCGTACGCGGCGCACGCCGCTAAGGATCAGCTTTCGTCTCGTGTACGGTGGGCTGCGGCCCACCGGCTGCACATGAAACCTCAGTGACGTACTGACGTAGGGTGGGCTTCAGCCCACCAGCTCCACCCTCCAAAACATCAGGCAAAGGATTGCCATATGTCCAATTACCGCCGCGAATGGATGCCGGGCGGCACCTATTTCTTCACCGTGACCCTGGCGAATCGCCGATCGACTGTGCTGACCGATGCCATTCAACTGTTGCGCCGTGCTTACGGTACGACAGCCAGTTACATGCCTTTCCAGACCATTGCCATCTGCGTGCTTCCAGATCATCTGCACGCAGTCTGGAGGTTGCCGGAGGGTGATAACGCCTATGCGCGACGTTGGAGTTCGATCAAGAGTGGGTTTTCAAGAGGCCTGCCGGCTTCTCCTGATGTGAGCGCCAGCAAAGTACGGAAACGTGAAAAGGGAATCTGGCAGCGTCGATTCTGGGAGCATCGAATTCGTGACGCCGATGATCTGGCAAGGCATGTTGATTACATCCATTACAACCCGGTCAGGCACGGCTTGGTGAAAAGGGTTGGCGACTGGCCATATTCGAGTTTTCACCGCTATGTCGAACAAGGGATTCTCCCAGCGGATTGGGCAGGTGGGGGTGATCGGGATGGAGCATTTGGAGAGTGAGGTTGGCCGTTTGATTCGCTGTGGTGGGCTGAAGCCCACCCTACCAGGCTATTCTGGTTTTCACCGCTATGTCATGCAGGGCATTCACCCGCAGGATTGGGCTGGCGGGACTGAGCTCGACGGGGGATTCGGAGAATGAAAAGGCAAGTGGTTGATTGGTGACCGGTGGGCTGAAGCCCACCCTACCTGAGGAGAACTGCGCTCAGCCCGCCTGGTCACTGTCTCCTGACAGGGATCAAACCTCGGTAACGGCCTTGCCCTGCTTGAATACGCCTTCGAGGTTGGCGAAGAACAGGTCGGCCATGGCCTGGCGGGTCTCGTGAGTGCCGCTGCCGATATGCGGGGTAAGCACCACGTTGTCCAGCGCCAGGAGCTCTGCAGGTACCTTGGGTTCTTCGGCGAACACGTCGAGAGCGGCACCGGCGATGGTGCCGTTCTGCAGGGCTTCGACCAGGGCCTGTTCGTCCACCACGGTGCCACGGGCAATATTCACCAGATAGCCCTGCGGACCCAGCGCACGCAATTGCTCGGCACCGATCAACTTGTCGGTGGAGCTGCCACCCGGTACCACCAGCACGGCGTAGTCGGCCGCTTCGAGCAGGCCTTCCAGGGTCTCGTGATAGGCATAGTCGACGTCATCGCGGCGACGGCGATTGTGGTAGGCCACTGTCATGCCGAACGCTTCGACCCGCTTGGCGATCGCCCGGCCGATGTTGCCCATACCGACGATGCCGCACACCTTGCCGCCGATACTGCCGGAGAGCGGGAAGCGCCCTTTCTCCCACTCACCCTTGCGCACGAAACGATCCGCCTCGCTGATTCGGCGGCCCAGCGCGAGCAGGATCGACACCGCGGTATCGGCCACGCAGTTATCCAGAACACCAGGCGTGTTGGTAACCGTTACCCCTTTTTTCTTTGCCGTTTCAACGTCGATCGAATCATATCCAACACCGAAACTGATGATGGCCTTGAGGTTGGGCAGGGCCTCGATCAGCTCGGCCTTGGCGCCGAATACGCCGCTTGTGGCGATACCGTCGATACGCCCGCCATTCTCACGAACCCAGGCATCGGCATCGGCCAATTCCCAGTAGCGGTGGATCTCGTACTGTTCGGCGATTCGTTCCACCAGACTCGGCAATAACGGCCCGATCATCAATAGTTGTGGACGCGCATTTGAAGCAGTCATCGGTATCTCCTCTGAACGTGTAGAGCGCCGTTTTCGACCTCTGGAGCCTGTGACGCGGCACCTGAAAGCCGGAATTTTCCGACGAGGCCAGGTGCGGCGAATGGCTTGATTTCACCCAGTTGTATTATGACTAACGCAATATGGCAACGTCAGAAGACCGCCCATCGCCAGAAAACATTCAGTAACATTTGCTCAATTCAAACGTAAATCATTGATTTTTAATTAAGAAAAAATAGATAGCGCTACCACCAGGATGATACTAAAAATTTCGGGCACTCTTGAACTCGGACAAGTTGTGTGATGTCGTAATACCCAGCTGGTGTCATTCCAACAAAAATAATCGGAGGCCCACGCATGGCCCGCACTGAAGTCCTCGAAAAGACTGCTGAAAGCAGTTCTGGCTCTACCCTCGGCAAACTACTCAAAATGCTCGGCCCCGGCATCATCGCCGTACTCTCCTGGCTAGGTGCCGGCGACCTGATCACCTCTTCGGTGGCAGGCGCCAACTATGGCTACGCCATGATGTGGGTACTGGCCGTCTCCCTTCTCCTACGCTTCCTCATCGTCAACATCATGGCGCGCTTCCAGCTGTGCAATAACCAGGGAATGAGCATCCTCGGGGGTTATGCGCAACTGCACCCCAGCTTCGCCTGGTTCATGTTCGGCTACGCCCTGCTGATGGGCCACCTCACCAACGCCTACATGCTCAAGGGTGCCGGTGAAGCACTGGCCACCCTGATCGGCTGGAATGCACCACTGCTGTGCTCGGTTGCCGTCGCCATCGCGGTCTGGCTGCTGGTCGGGCGCAGTATCTACTCGTTGATCGAAGGGGTGATGAAGGGCCTGCTGTGCCTGATGACCCTGGCATTCATTGCCCTGGCACTGATGGCTGGCCCGGATTGGGGCGGCATCGCTGCCGGCACCATCGGCTTCAGCATTCCGCCGGATGAGGGCGTGCATGGCGCACTGATCGTCGCCGTATCGGTGATCGGCGCGGTAGCCGGCTCCATCGCCAACTTCGTGCTGCCCTACGTGATGAAGGAGAAAGGCTGGACGGGCCCGGAACACAAGCGCATTCAGCGCAACGATCTGCTGTTCGCCGTGTTCGTCGGCATCATCATCAACCTGGCGATCTGGGTGGTGGGTGCGGAAATTCTGCGTCCGAACGGCCTGCAGGTCGAGACCCTGGGTGATCTGGGCACGGCATTGCAGATGTTCTTCGGCCCGACCGGCTGGTACCTGTTCTTCGTCGGCGCGTTCGCCACACTGTTCGCCAGCGTTGCCGGCAAGACCACCGCGTTCCCGATGCTGATCACCGATGCCCTGCACCACATCGTGCCCAAGCGTCGCGAGAAATATGGCAGCACGTTCCACAAAGACCCGCTGCACAAGTGGTTCCTGCTGTTCATCTTGATCACCCCGCTGGTCTGGTCGCTGCCGGGCATGCCGGACTTCGTGACCCTGACCATTGCGGTCAACGCCTTGAACATCGTCGGCCTGCCAGTGATCTCCCTGGGCCTGCTGATCATGTCCAACCAGAAGAAGCTGCTCGGCAAGTACTGCAACAACTGGTTCGAGAACATCGCGCTCGGCGCCGCCACCATCCTGGCGGTCTGGGTGGCCATCCAGCTGGGTATGCAACTGCTGGCCTGATACAGGACTCCCTAGCAACTTGCCTTGAATGAAGCCAAGGCCCTGCAACGCGGCCAAGTCACCTCCACTATTGCCGAATGTGGAGGTGCTTGAGCCGCGTTTTTTTATTCGGCCTGCCGCTCGGAACGGCCTCAGTAGCCGACGGTGAAGCGCTGACGCGAGTGCTCTGGCTGCTCCAGCTCATCGACCAGTGCGATGGCGAAGTCTTCCATGGAGATCGAGCTGTTGCCTTGTGCATCGACCAGCAGGCTGTCCTTGCCGATACGGAATTTGCCTGTGCGCTGGCCTGGCTCGAACAGCGCCGACGGCGACAGGAAGGTCCAGTCGAGCTCTTTCTCGCCACGCAGCACGTTGAGGAAATCACGCCCGGCCCCCGCCTCATCCTTGTAGGCCGCAGGGAATTCCGGCGTGTCGATCAACGCGACACCCGGCGCCACCTCCAGGCTCCCAGCACCACCCACGACGAGCAGACGCGACACGCCTGCAGCTTCCACGGCCTCGATCAGGCTGGCGGCATCGCTGCCGACGAATCGGGTGGAACTGATGACGGCGTCATGGCCCTTGAGCAACGGCACCAGACGCTGGACATCGGCCACGTCAGCGCTGGCCAGGGTCAGGCCTTCCTGCGCAGGCACTGCACTGACATCACGGGCGATACCGGTGACCTGATGGCCACGCTGCAGCAGTTCATGACGCAGACGCGAACCTGCACGCCCGCTGACACCTAGTACGACGACCTTCATGGCATTCTCCGATTTGACGGCTGATGAGCGATCGGCAGCCAGCTCGCTGCCAGCAGCGGCGAACGCAGCTAGCGCCAGCAGCGATAAAGCACCAAGTAGCTGGAATGAGCGGATCATCTCCGTAACCACTGCCGATGGATGAACAGTGAGCTTACTCGCTGCAAAACCCTCGAAAAGCCGCATAATCGACCCAACTCAGTTGCATGAATCGAGCGAATCATGGACAGACTCACAGCAACCCGCGTTTTCGTCGAAGTGGTGGATCGCGGCAGCCAGACCGCCGCCGCGGAGCATCTGGATCTCTCCCGGGCCATGGTGTCGCGCTACCTGGCGGCACTGGAGGGGTGGGTCGGCGCACGCCTGCTGCACCGCACCACGCGCAAGTTGAGCCTGACCCAGGTGGGCACCGAACTGTTGCCTCACTGCCGGGAGATGCTGCACACCGCCGAGATGATGCGCACTACCGGCATAAAGGCCACTGACGGGCCCAGCGGCAACCTGCGTATCGCCAGCAGCCAGTCCTTCGCCCAGACATGGCTGAGCCCGATGCTGGTCGACTACCTGGCGCGCTACCCCAATACCTCGATCGACCTGCTGGTCAACAGCCAGGCGGTGAATCTGGTGGAGGAGCGCATCGACCTGGCGCTGCGCATCACCAATCAGCTGGAGCCCAATCAGGTGGCACGCCACCTGGGCACCTGCCATTCCGTGGTATGCGCGTCGCCAGGCTACCTGGCACGCGCCGGGTTGCCGCAGCGACCGCAGGATCTGGCACAGCACAATTGCCTGACCTACAGCTATTTCGGGCGCAGCGTCTGGCGTTTCGAACAGGCCGATAGCGAGGAGGAAGTGGCGGTGGACGGCAACCTCAGCAGCAATGACACCGCCGTGCTGCTGGAGGCGGCCCTCAACGATGGCGGCATCTGCATGCAGCCGCTTTACGCGACCGCAGCCATGCTCGAGGACGGCCGCCTGGTACGCCTGCTACCGGACTGGCAACCGCAGTCCCTGGGTGTGCATGCAATCTATGCATCACGCCGACAGATGCTGCCGGCGCTGCGTACCCTGCTGGACTTCATCGCCCAGCGCCTGGCCAGCGATCCGCTCTGGCAGTAGCTTACTGGGCAGCCTGCAACTGGCGCTGCGAGGCACGCTGCTGCTTGTAGGCCAGAGCAGCGGGTGCAACCGGCGTGACCTTGCCAGTCTCCACCCACTTGCGCAGGCGGCTGGCGTCAGCCATGTGGGTGTACTTGCCGAACGCGTCGAGCACCACGAACGCCACGGGCTTGCCCGCCATGGTGGTACGCATCACCAGGCAGTGCCCGGCACGATTGGTGAAGCCGGTCTTGGTCAGTTGCACGTCCCAGCCAGCCTTGCGCGTCAGTGCGTTGGTATTGCGGAAGCCCAGGGTGTAATTGGGTTTGT
This sequence comes from Pseudomonas sp. SZ40, assembly GCF_052958135.1. NCBI lineage: Bacteria > Pseudomonadati > Pseudomonadota > Gammaproteobacteria > Pseudomonadales > Pseudomonadaceae > Pseudomonas > Pseudomonas sp. SZ40. The sequence continues at coordinate 76,544 of NZ_JBQWIF010000006.1, forward strand.
GGAACGCCACGGTCTTTTCCCCGGTCGAGCTGAGCTCACCAATCAGCGGGTACTTGCGCGTTGCCTTGAGCAGCTTCACCAGATCGTTGGCGCTGGAAACGTTGTGCTCCGACAGGCCTGTCGGCTCGACATAGCGGGTCTGGGTCATGCCCAGAGCACGGGCCTTGGCATTCATGGCGGCGACGAAGGCGGTGACGCCACCCGGGTAGTGATGGGCCAGGCTGGAGGCCGCCCGGTTCTCGGACGACATCAGGGTCAGCAGGAGCATTTCCCGGCGGCTGATCTCACTGCCGATACGTACGCGGGAATACACACCACGCATGTCATGCACGTCGCGGATGATCACCGGCAGTTGCTCGTTGAGTGGCAGCTTGGCATCCAGGGTGACCATGGCGGTCATCAGCTTGGTGACCGAGGCGATCGGCACCACCATGTCGGGGTTGCTGGAGTACAGCACCTTGTCGGTGGTCAGGTCGACCAGCAGCGCGCTACCGGAAGCGAGTTCCTGTTTGGCGGGGGCGGCAGCCTTGGCAGCCAGCGGGGAAACGATGAACAGGCAGGCCAGGGCGAGACTGGCGAAGGGGCGACGAATATTCACGATGGCATTCACTGGGCAAGAGATGGCTAAGAGGCGCTCCATGCCGATGAAAGAACATCATCCGTGGACCTATTGCCTAAGCAAATAGGGTTTGAAAAACAGCTGATTGCGTATGCAATTGAAGGTGCGATGTTAGCACCCGTCAAGCAGGGTTCCCATTGTCCGATAAATGGATCAGCTGGCGATAGTGCGTCGACGGCCGAGACGGTTCAGCCACAACGAAGCGAGGATGATCGCGCCACCCAGAGCCAGGCGCGGAATATCCGCATCGCGGTTCCAGATCAGCAGGTTCACCACCAAACCAGCAGGCACATGCAGCTCGTTCATCACCGCCAGGGTGCCGGCATCCACCTTGATGCTGCCCTTGACCCACCAGAACAGCCCCAGAGCCGTGGCGAACAGCCCCATCCACAGCAGGATGCCCCACTGCAGCGCGGTCTGCGGCAGCTTGTCCGGGTTGCCGAAGAGCAGGAACGACGGCAGCACCAGCAGCATCGCACCCAGGAAGAAGTGGCCGAAGAAACGATGCAGCGGCTGCTCGGTGGGGTAGCGCATCAGCAACTGGCGACACAGCACCTGGCCGGCAGCGAAAGTGAGATTGGCCAGTTGCAGGAGCAGGAAACCGATCAGGTACTCGCCCTCCAGGCGCTCGAAGCGAATCACCACGCCGCCGCCCACCGCGACCAGTGCGGCGAGCAGGGCCCAGGGGTTGAAACGCCGCGCCAAGGCGTCATCGAGCAGGGTCACGTAGATCGGCGTGAGCACGGTGAACAGCAGCACCTCGGGTACCGTCAGCACCTGGAAGCTGCGGTACAGACACAGGTAGGTCACCCCGAACTGCAACGCCCCGGCCAGCCAGAAACCCGCCAGCAAGCGCCGCGGCAAGCCACGCCAGAGCGTGAACGGCAGGAACACCAGCGCCGCGACGGCCACCCGCGCCAGCACGGCGAAATCGCTGTCCACCCGCCCCGCCAGGTATTCGCCGATCAGGCTGAAGGAAAACGCCCAGAGGACGGTGACGGCGAGCAGGTAAGGCATGGCGCGGGCTCTTGAAAAATCAGGCGCGGATCATACCGCGCCGCAAGCCCTACGTCAGAGCTCGAAGGTCAGCGGCCTGCCGTCCGCCAGCCCGGAAAGATCCAGCGGCCGTACCGCGCCCATCCACAGGGCGCGGTCACGGTGGTCGATCAGGTCGTTGCCGGTGATCGGGTGGATGAAGATCACCAGCTCGCCGCGATTGAGCATCAGCCAGGGAATCACTTCGCCGAACAGCTCGGCGCGAAAGGCCAACTGGCAACTCCAGTCGGGATGAGGCCCGACCGCCTTCTGATGCAGGCGCCCCATCTTCACGGCAAAGCGTGCCGCCGCTGATTCGCACAGCACGCGCGCCTGCTCGAGGCTACCGGCATCGAAGTACACATGGGCGTGATAGCCGCGAATACGGACATCGGTCATATGGCGATTCCCCGTGGATCGATAGGGCTCTGCGGTGGCGGTAGCGTCTCGCGCAGCAGTTCGTCCTGCAACCAGTCGACGAAGTTCTGCACCAGGCGCACCCGCCGCTTGCGCTCGGGCAGCACCACGTAATAGCCGAACTCGGAGGTTACCGTGCGCCCGTCAACGCGGCTGAGCAACCCCTGGGCCAGTAGCTCGTCGACCAGATGCCGCCAGCCGATGGCGACCCCCTGGCCGGCGATGGCGGCCTGGATCAGCAGGGTGTAGTTGTCGAAGCGCAGGCTGCCGGGGCTGGGCGTTTCGGCGATTCCCAGGGCGCGGAACAGGCCGTTCCAGTCGAACCAGCGCGAGCGGCTCTCCGGGCGCAGATGCAGCAGCGGCAGACGCGCCAGCAATTGATTGGCGCAGGCGCCCTGGCCGCTGAGCAGATGCGGACTGCACACCGCAAACACCTCCTCCTTGAACAACAGGTGCACCTGGCCGTTCTTCAGACGCCCGTCCCCGAAGGAAATGGCCACATCGATCTCCGCTGGCAGGCTGGTCATGTCACGCTCGCTGGTGACCAGGCTGACATCGACCTCCGGATATAGCTGATGAAAACGCTGCAGCCGTGGCATCAGCCAATAGGCGGCGAAGGCGAAGTCGGTGGCCACCTGCAGCACCTCATGCTGCTGTCGACCAACCACTGCCTCCAGACCGGCATCCAGGGCCGCCAACCCCTCCTGTACCGGGCCCAGCAGGGTTTCGCCCGCCTCGGTCAGCACGATGCCACGGTACACGCGGTCGAACAGACGGGTCGCCAACCGTTCTTCCAGCCGCTTGATCTGCTGGCTGATGGCCGGTTGGCTGCTGCCGAGCTCGGCCGCCGCGGCAGTGAAACTCAAGTGTCGCGCTGCGGACTCGAATACCCGCAGCACATCCAGAGAGACTCCCTCGAGCGCCTTAAGCATAAGCTGTGCTTATCCTAGTCATGTACCTGATCCGGGTTTACCCATGCCTGGCGAGGCTGGATGATCGAAATAGCACTCTCGCATAAAACAACTATATGGAACACCAACCGCCATGAAACGCCCGAACATCCTTTTCATCATGGCCGATCAGATGGCCGCGCCGCTGTTGCCACTGCACGACCCGGCTTCGCCGATCAAGGTGCCCAACCTGCAGCGTCTGGCCGCCGAGGGCGTGTTGTTCGATTCCGCCTACTGCAACAGCCCGTTGTGCGCGCCATCGCGCTTCACCCTGGTCAGCGGCCAGTTGCCCAGCCAGATCGGTGCCTACGACAACGCCGCCGATTTTCCTGCCGATATCCCCACCTACGCTCACTATCTGCGCCGCCTCGGCTACCGCACGGCGCTGTCCGGCAAGATGCACTTCTGCGGCCCCGATCAGTTGCACGGTTACGAAGAGCGCCTGACCAGCGACATCTACCCCGCCGACTACGGCTGGGCCGTGAACTGGGACGAGCCAGAAGTACGCGCCAGCTGGTACCACAACATGTCTTCGGTGCTGCAGGCCGGCCCTTGCGTGCGCACCAACCAGCTCGACTTCGACGAAGAGGTGGTGTTCAAGGCGCAGCAATACCTCTACGACCACGTGCGGGTAACGCCGGATCAGCCGTTTTGCCTGACCGTATCGATGACCCATCCGCACGACCCGTACACCATCCCCGAGGAATACTGGGATCGCTACGACGATGACGACATCCCCCTGCCCCGCCAGGTGATCGACCAGGCCGAGCAGGATCCTCATTCCCAGCGCCTGCTCAAGGTCATCGACCTGTGGGACAAGCCGCTGCCCGAGCACAAGATCCGCGACGCGCGGCGCGCCTACTTCGGTGCCTGCAGCTACATCGACGACAACATCGGCAAGCTGCTCAAGACCCTCAAGGACTGCAAGCTGGCCGACGACACCATCATCGTGTTCTCCGGCGATCATGGCGACATGCTTGGCGAGCGCGGCCTCTGGTACAAGATGCACTGGTTCGAGATGGCCGCCCGGGTACCGCTGCTGGTCCACGCACCGGCGCGATTCGCCGCGCACCGGGTCAGCCAGTCGGTGTCCACCGTCGACCTGCTGCCGACCCTGGTGGAGCTGGCGGGCGGCCAGGTCGAACCAGGCCTGGCGCTCGACGGCCGCTCGCTGCTGCCGCACCTGCAGGGCACTGGCGGCCACGACGAAGTGCTCGGCGAGTACATGGCCGAGGGCACCACCAGCCCGCTGATGATGATTCGCCGCGGCGAGTGGAAATTCATCTACTCCGAAGACGACCCGTTGCTGCTGTTCAACGTGGCGAACGATCCGCAGGAGCGCGAGAACCTCGCCCAGTCGTGGGACCATCGCCAGCAGGTCGAGTCGTTCCTCGACGAGGCACGCGGTCGTTGGGACATTCCCGCCATCCACCGGGCGACCCTGGCCAGTCAGCGGCGGCGGCGCCTGGTCGCCGAAGCCCTTACCCAAGGTGCGCTGAAAAGCTGGGATCACCAGCCGATCGTCGACGCCAGCGAGCAGTACATGCGCAACCACATCGACCTCGACGATCTGGAGCGCCGTGCTCGCTTCCCCCAACCGTGATGCAGCGCGCCGGGTGACCCAGCGGAAACCGCGGGAACCCGGCGCGCAGGCCTGCGTCGCATAGCCTGCCAACCTAGAAATCAACATAAGGAAATAGGCATGAAGACATTCAAGACGGCTTTCGCCAGCAGCCTGTTCATGGCGGCCGCCCTCGCCTCCCAGGCCCACGCCGAAGATGCCAGCTGTGCCACGGTGAAGCTCGGCGATCCGGGCTGGAGCGACATCGCCGTGACCAACGGCATCGCCAGCCTGGTGCTCGACGGCCTGGGTTACAAGGTGCAGACCCAGACCCTCGGCGTACCGATCATCTTCGCCGGCCTGCAGAAGGGCCAGGTCGACGTGTTCCTCGGCAACTGGATGCCGGCTCAGCAGGCCAACTACGACAAGTTCGTCGCCAACGGCAAGGTGGACAAGGTCGCGGAAAACCTCAGTGGCACCGAGTACACCCTGGCCGTGCCGACCTACGCCTATGACGCCGGGGTGAAAACCTTCGCCGACCTGGAAAAGCACGCCGACCAGTTCGGCCGCAAGATCTACGGCATCGCGTCCGGCGCACCGGCCAACGAATCGATCAAGCAAATCATCGCCGCCAACGAGTTCGGCCTCAAGGACTGGACCCTGATCGAGTCCAGCGAACAGGCCATGCTGGTGCAGGTCGGCCGCGCCGTGCGACGTGACGAGTTCGTCGCCTTCCTCGGTTGGACGCCACACCCGATGAACGTGCAGTACGACATGAAGTACCTCAAGGGCGGCGAGAAGTACTTTGGCGAGAGCGGCAGCGTCAACACCCTGGCCCGCAAGGGCTACGCGGCGCAGTGCCCGAACGTGGGCAAGCTGCTGAGCAACCTGACCTTCACCCAGGACATGGAGAACGCCATCATGGACAAGGTATTGAGCAAACAGGCCAGCAACGACCAGGCCGTGAAGGACTGGCTCAAGGCCAACCCCGAGGTGATCGACGGCTGGTTGCAGGGCGTCACCACCCGCGATGGCGGCGATGCGGTCGCGGCGGTGAAGGCCAAGCTGTAAGGCAGTTGAAAGGCGATAGCGGACCTTCGATTTGGTGGGCTAAAGCCCACCCTACAGCTAGATGCGCGGCTGTAGGGTGGGCTTTAGCCCACCAATTGGCCCCCGACTACGAACGGCTGCTTTCGCCTTTCCAAAGCCATACACGCGATGCACTCGAACAATCCGGGAAATCATGAGTAAAGCCTCTGTTACTCTGCTTGCCACCTGATCACCCGCCTCCGAGCGAACGCATGCGCTTACCCAGCCGTTACAGCCTGTTGCCCTTCCTGCTCTGGTGGCCGAGTGTCACCCGGCGCACCCTGGGTACGGATCTGCTGGTCGGGCTCAGCGGTGCCATTCTGGCCTTGCCACAATCGATCGCCTACGCACTGATCGCCGGGTTGCCAGCAGAGTACGGGCTGTACGCAGCCATCGTGCCGGTGATCATCGCCTGCCTGTGGGGCTCGTCGTGGCACCTGATCGGCGGGCCGACTGCGGCCATTTCCATCGTCCTGTTCACCAGCGTCAGCCCCATGGCCAGGCCCGGCAGCGAGGAGTTCGTCGCGCTGGTGCTGGTACTGACCTTTCTCGCCGGGCTTTTCCAATGGCTGCTGGGGCTGCTGCGCTTCGGCAATCTGGTCAACTTCGTCTCGCCCTCGGTGGTACTTGGCTTCACCCTCGGCGCCGCCGTGGTGATCGCGCTCGGTCAGCTACCCAACCTGCTGGGCCTGCAGGTCGACAGCCAGCGCACTGCCGTGGCGACGCTGCTCAACCTCTTCCAGCACCTCGACCAGGCCGACTGGCACGCCGTGCTGGTGGCAATCTTCACCCTGGCGGTGAGCCTGCTGTGCCGGCGCCTGTGGCCGCGCTTGCCGGCGCTGCTGATCGGCGTGATCGCCGGTAGCCTGCTGGTTGCCGCGCTGCCGGGGTTCTTCGCCAGCATCACCCTGGTCAACGCTTTCGAAGGCAAACTGCCGCCGCTCACCACCCTGCACGTCGAGATCAACAGCCTGTTGCAACTGCTGCCCGCCGCCATCGCCTGCGGCATGCTCGGGCTGGTCACCAGCCTGTCCATCGCCCGCTCCCTGGCGAGCAAATCCCAGCAGGTGCTGGACGCCAATCAGGAGGTGCGTGCCCAGGGCCTGTCCAACCTGATCGGTCCCTGGTTCTCCGGCTCGATGTCGGCTGGTTCCTTCACCCGCTCGGCGCTGAACCTGCAAGGCGGCGCCACTTCGCCACTGGCCGGGGTGTTCTCTGCACTGCTGGTGGGGGCGTTCGCGCTGTTCTGCGCCGCGCTGATCGCCCACATCGCCTTGCCCAGCATGGCGGCGGCGATTCTGCTGATCTGCTGGGGGCTGGTGGATGTCGCCGGGGTCCGCGCGCTGCTGCGCGTCAGCCGTTCAGAGTTCGTGGTGATGCTGCTGACCCTGCTGGCCACGCTGCTGCTGGAGCTGCAAACGGCGATCTACGCGGGCGTGCTGGCCTCGCTGTTCTTCTACCTCAAACGCACCTCGCAACCGCGCTTCAAATACACCCGCGACGGTGACGACGAACAGCTGCGCCTGGAGGGCTCGATCTTTTTCGGTGCCTGCCACTACGTGCAGCAGGTGCTGCAACTGAGCCGTGGGGAGCGGGTGGTGGTCGATGCCAGGCACATCAACTTCATCGATTACGCCGGCGTGGAAATGCTCCACCTGGAAGCCCGCCGCCTGCACACCCAGAACCGCCAACTGGTCCTGCGCCACGCTCGCCCTCACGTGATCGAAGAAATCCAGAAACTCGAAGGCCCCACCTGTCCCGTGCAATTCGAAGATTGAGCCTCAAACGGCCTCTTAGCCTGGCGTTGATCCCAGCGATACCCAGGAGGCGATATTGGGCTCGCCTAGTACCAACGATCCTGTAGGAGCCGGCTTGCCGGCGATCAACCGCCAACAGCTCGCCAGCAAGCCGGCTCCTACAGGGCTACGGAAGGCGAGGGCTCCTAACGCCAGCCGTGGCGGCGAAAATAACGCCATACCAGCAACAGTGCCGCCAGCCCCAGGGCCCCGGCACAGATGAACAAACCGTCGTAGCCCAGGGCCTTGGCGAGCACGCCGCTGGCGGCACCGACGAAGCCGCCGAGCAGAATCTGCGTGGAGGCCTGCAGGGTGAAATCGGCACCCTCGTGACCGGCGCGGCACTGGCGCATCATCGCGGCAAACAGGGCCACCGTGGACAAACCATCGGCTGCCTGCTCGAACAGCGTCAACGCGTACACCAGGGCTGCATCACCGCCACGGCTCACCAGCAGCGCCAACGTGGCAAGGCTCAGCGCCTGCAGCGCGCCGAAGATCAGCAACGCACGCAGCACGCCCAGACGCGCATACAGCAGCCCACCCAGCAGCGCGCCGCCGATGCCGACCAGGCTGCTGATCAGTGTCAATTGCCCCAGTTCCGCGTTGCTCCAGCCCTGATCCACCAGCATCGGTTTGATCATCGGCGACCCCAGTGCGTCGCCGAGCTTGAAGGTCAGCACCACCGCCAGCCACAACCCCATGCCCGGTAGCGCCAGCAGCCCACGATAATGGTGCAGCAACAGGCTCGGCCCAACCGGTTCGACGCCGGCAACCCGAGGAGGCAGATGGCGCGCTTCGGCGAAGCGCCAGATCGGCACCAGCGTCAACGCCAGCAGAGCCGCCAGCCAGAGCAGCGACAGGTTCCAGCCGACGCGGTCGATGACCAGCAACAGGCCGCTGCCGCTGATGATCATCCCCACCTTGTAGCCACCGACCTGCAGGCTGTTGCCGAGCCCGCGCCAGCGCTCCGGCAGCAGGCGCACGGTCAGGCCGTCGGTGGCGATGTCCTGGGTCGCCGCCGCCAGATTGACCAGCACCAGCAGGCCGAGCAGCAGCGGCAGATGGGCGCCGAACAGGGCATCGGGCGAGAGCAGCGCCAACGCCAGCAGAATCAGCAGCACGCCGCTCTGCAGCGGCAGGATCCAGCCACGATGATGGCCCAGGCGGCGCGACGACAGACGATCCACCCAGGGCGCCCACAGCACCTTGAGCAACCAGGGCAATGCCAGCAGCTTGAGCAGGCCGATCAGCGCCAGATCCACGCCGTGCTGACGTAGCAGCACCGGCAGCGCATGGGCGATCAGCCCGGATGGTAAACCCTGAGCGCAGTACAACGACGCCAGCAGCACCAGCGTGGCACCCGCCGGGCGGCGCAGATCGGAAGACGTGGACGACATGAACGAGTCCGCAGCATGTGAGCGGCGCAGCATAGCGCAGGCTTGAAAGCGGCAGCAGCCATGTCATGATCCGGTAACAACTCGATACCCGAAAAGCGCGCGCCAGACGAACATCGCCGCTGCGCTCCTGTCTACTCGCCTATCACCCTTTCACGCCACGCTGCCGCCCCTGTGCAGGGGCCGCGGCGTCACGTTTTCGAGCAGTGCGGAGATCCATGGCCACATCACTTATCCACACCCTGCGCCGCCGCTGGTTCAGCCTGAGCCTGCTGCTGTGTCTGGCCGTCGGCCTGCCGGTCGGCTGCGCCAAGCTGGAACAGAAGGAGCGCGAACTGGTGTTCCGCATCGAACCGGGCACCGCCAGCTGGTTCAGCGGCCTGCCCGCTGGTGTCGAGGAAATGACCCTCAGCGCGCCGCAGTTCGGGGACAAGCAGAACATTCACGCCTGGTGGTGGCCCGCGCAGAAGGCTGACGCCCCCACACTGCTGTACCTGCACGGCTCGCGCTGGAACCTCACCGGCCAGATGTTCCGCATCGAGCAGCTGCACGCCATGGGTTTCTCGGTACTGGCCATCGACTACCGTGGTTTTGGCGAGAGCCTCGGCGAACTGCCCTCCGAGCGCACCATTTACGAAGACGCCGAGATCGCCTGGCAGCGTCTCACCGAACTGCAGCCTGATCCTGCCAAACGCTTCGTCTACGGCCACTCCCTGGGCGGCGCCGTAGCGGTCAACCTCACCGAATCCCTGGGCCGCGATCGCCACACACCGCCGCTGGCCGGGCTGATCATCGAGTCGACCTTCACCAACCTGGCCGACGCGGCGACCGAAGTAGCCGCCGAGTACACATCGCTACCGGTGCACTGGCTGCTGTCGCAGAAATTCGATTCGCTGAGCAAGATCGGCGACATCAAGGTGCCCGTACTCATCGCCCACGGCACCAATGATCGCTATATCCCACAGCGGTTCAGCGAAAGCCTCTATCAGGCCGCCAACGAACCCAAGCGCCTGCTGCTGATCGACGGTGGCAACCACAACAACAGCCTCCGCACCGGCAGCAGCGAGTACCGGGAAGCGATTCGTACCCTGTTCGCGCCGAAGGTGGTTGGCAGGGGCTAGGGTTCCTGCAGAGACCGGCATGAATGGCTGAAGGGCGAGCACCACAAGATGCGGCTTGGGGTATTGTGCGCTGCTTGCAACTCGCCCCGCCCTGCGAACGATCTGACAGTGGCGCACAAGGAAGTCGGCATGCTGATTGGCCATCGCTACGAACGCACCCCGAGGGGCGATCTGCACATCCACTCGCGCAATCTGGTGATGAATACCGCAGTCCCGCTCATGGGAGCGATCGCATTCGCGGCGCCAGTGGCATTCGTGGCGTTCGCAGTTACCAGTGACTCTTCGCCCTTGTCGAGCATGGATCCACTGTCGGCATTGCTGATAGTGCTCGGGCTGTTGCTGTTGCCTGCCCTCGGCCTGGTCGTCACGGTCTACACCGGCATGCGAGAGAGCTTGCTGCTGTCGCGACTCGACGGTGAAGGCAAACGCCGCACGCGAAATTTCTTCGGCCGCCGCGAGCGGGTGCACGATGCTTTCCGGATCGACGCCGCCAAACGCCTCGAACTACGCCGCCGCGAAGGCGCGGAGCCTGCCCATACGCAACTGTGGCTGGTGATGCGCGACGGCACCGAGCACCGGCTGACGACCAACAACGTGCCTGTCATCCCGGGCAGCGAACGCACTGAACTATGGCTGCGCGAATTGGCCGAGTACCTGCAGCTGGCAGTGCCGACCGACGTCATCGATCCTGCGACAGTCAAAGCGCGGACCATCTACAAGCCCACACCGGCGCCAACCAGCAAACGTGCCAGGGCTGCCAAGGGGTCAACGCCACCGGCAGACAAGCACGAGACCTTCAGCACGCCCGCCCGCGGCTTCTGCGCTCTGCTGGGCGCCTTCCTGACCGTGTTCGAACTCAATCACATCATCGTGCTGGTGCCTGCGCTATTCAACGGACGCCTGCGCGTCAGCGGTTTTCGAACGGGATCGCATACCTTCTACTGGGCCGAACAGCCATTCGTCTTCTCGTTCAACCTGCTGGTGGGTTTCGCCGAGGTGCTGATCATCGGCACGATCGCCTGGGGTTGCCTGCGCGTGGCGATCACGGCGCGACTGAAATCCACCCCGTGAGCGGCGGATCGACGAGCAGGTGCACGATTCAATACGCAGATGATGCGCAGCCGGCTCAACTGCCAAACCGTTCATGATCTGAAGCCTTCCTGGCCAATCGACAGCGGCGCCTGGTTATAATCGCACCCAGCTACATTGGAATGATGTCGCCAAGGATTGGTGTGCTACGCCCTCTCGCTTCACACCTTGTGTTCATTACAGGCCCCGTCGGTCAGTCAGACCCGATGGCGCTGCCCTGCACGCGAGTGTACTGATGTCCCTGCTCCGCAATCTCTGCAGCTCAATGCTGCTGCTCAACCTGGTTGGCTGCTACAGCCTGTCGCCCATCGATATCGACAAGAGCATTCGCCCTGCCGAAGGCGGTGCCACGAGCTATCTGGTCGGCGTGGTCGGCGTCTGGCCGGATGCCAAGTACTCGCCCCACGAACAAAGCATCCTGCTACGCCAGAAGGGCGGCGGCGGTTCAGCCTCCGCACGTCTGCGCAACAACGTTCATCTGCGTACCACGCGGGATATCCGCGACGGCCGCCGCGGCATCGGTACGCTGTTCGTGATGCCACTCAAACCCGGTCGCTACGAACTGTACAACGTGCTGTTTCGTCGCGGCGACGGTACCGGATGGAAGCGCGAAGACTTCTCCATCCCACTCCAGCTGGAGCCCGGCAAGGCTTACTACATCGGCGACTTCCGTGCCGCCTGCATTGACCTCAACGCCAGGTGCTCGTTTATCCACAGCTACCACGCCGAGCGTGATCAGGCCCTGGTCACCAGCAAGCACCCCGAATTGCCACCGCTGCAAGTACTCGAGCTGAAGCACATGGATGGCGCCTATCCCGCCATGTTCGATAGCGACACCGAGAATGCCGCAATCTTCAAATCGGTTCTTTCGGGGCAGCTCAGATGAACGGCAAGCTACGCATACTTGGCATTGGCCTGCTGATGTTCCTGGGCGGCTGCCAGGTCAACCACACCCTCAGCACACCGACGCTGGACCACGACCTGACGCTACCGCAGGTGAGCGTGCAGACCCTGGGATCGGTCCCCGGCACGCTGATCCGTAATCACATGCGCAGCCTGGGTGCCTTCGAACAGGTACGCGAAGGTTTCGATCCGGGTGGGTACAACATTCAGGTGCTGTCGGTTGGCGACTATTACGGCCTCAGCAACGTCCCCATTCAGTTCCTCAGCGCCTTCAGCCTGTTCATCATCCCGGCGCCCATTTCCTGGGACTTGGAGCTGACGTTTCGGGTAACCCGCGGCCACCAGGAAGTCGCGACCTACCGCATCGACAACACGACCTCGCATTACAACGGCCTGTTCGTCCACCCGGACGGCCGCGGCGACAATGTCCGCCTCATCATCGACAACTTCGTCGCCCGCGCCCAGGCCGATGCGGCCCTATTCGCCGTGACGCCACTCAAGCCGCTGCAGATGCCAATGCCGGTAGCACCGGCAAGCCTGCAACAGCGCACGAGGGTAACGGCGACGTTCCAGGTGCACGCCGATGGTTCGGTCAGCGATGTGAAGGCCAGCGGTGAAGCGTCGGACCTGGTTCTCTCCGCGGTTGAAACCACCGTGCAGAAATGGCGCTATCAGCCCTGGACCGCCAGCTCACAGGCCCCATCAACACAACCGGTGAGCCACAGCTTCGTGCTCAGGCCGCAATCCATCCTGAGCACCCAGGAGCAAAGCTGCGCACAGGTCATGAGCGAGTTGCAGCAGTTCGAGCACACCTCACCCGGCAAACCGTCCAGTGACCTGGCCACCTTTCAGCAGACTTCGGCGCTGCTGTTTCTCACCGAGTTGCGTCAGCAGAAGAGCTCGTCGGCAGCCGGGGTCGACAAAGCCTTCACGCGCGCGCTGCCGTGGATCATCGAGCAATGCAGAGCCAACCCGGAGGCCCTGTACTGGCATTACGTATCCGAAGGGATCAAAAAGGAAACGGCTGCTCAGGGCGTGACCGGCAGGTAACTGAAGCCATGCAATGCGGAGTGAGCTGATCGAGTATCGGCCACTTCGCCGGGCATCGCAGAGCATGGCCCGCGGATAGCCGATGACCTCATCCGCAGGCTGGCCAGCTAGATAGCCAGCCAATGCCAGGGCGTGCTCTTGGTCACCATGATCCACACGATCACGAACATTCCCGAAAAGCCCGCCACCCCCATCCAGAACCAGGCGCGGTAGAGCGCCCGGTAGCGTTCACCCAGCGCTTCGCCACGCTCGGCAGAGTCGGCAGCCAGGCGCTGCAGGCGATGCTGCAGCACCAGCACCGGCAACCACAGCGCGCCAACGCAGACCATGATCAGTATGGAGCTCAGCAGCCAGTCGCTGGACAGCGGCATGCCGGCCACTCGGGTCATGGCATAGCCGGTGAGCACTTGCAGCACGCCGGCCGGGGTGGTGATCCAGGTGTCGAAACGCACCACCATCTTCACCACCTGGGCGATGACCCGGGCATCGCCGGTTCGGCTGGCGGCGATCATGTACAGGTACGAGCCCATGCCGAAGCCGAACAGGAACACTGCGGCGATGACGTGCAGGTACTTGAGCTGCAGGTAGTCCATGCTCAAACCACCGCGTGAGAGAAGTCGACGGCCAGTTGCACGTTATCCGGCTCGTCAATGGCCGTCAGGTATTCGGCGACGGTGATTTCTCCAACGCAGGGCCGTGCACCGGGAGCTGGTCGGTAACCGCTGGCGACCTTGGCGGCGAGAGCGACCGCGGCGCAACTGGGGATCTCCGGCCCCTTGTCATTGCGGGCGGTGAGCTGGGCGGTCAGGGTCAGAGGCCGGGCCTGGTGATCGACGCCCTGCACGTCGACATACATGGCGCTCATGCCATCACCGAAGCGCTCGAACCACGTGCCCCAGCGGTGCAAACGCCTGGCCCATGGCAGGGTGTCACGCACCAGACCGATCTTCACCATCTGGGCCAGCAGGGCATTGACCACACCGCCCAGCTTGAGACCCAGCCCTGCCTTGAACGACAGCGTATGAGCGCCATAGCGCTGCGCGAAGATGTCCATGTCCGGCACGTCCACATTGGCCAGCAGGCGCGTGCCCAGATGCGGCATGGTGCGCAAGGACAGGTCCTGCCAACCCGTGACTTCATGAATACGGCCATTGCTGAGCTGGCGAATGGGCCGACCGGCATAGGCCAGCACGCCTTCTACAGTGGACAGGCCAGGCATCTTGGCCGACGAGGAGATGCCGTGCGCGATGCGGTCGATACGGGCGAAACCCGCGCGGTGTTCATCGATGATCGCCGACGACAGACTGGGCACCGAGCTGCATCCACTGAGAATCGCCACACCGGCCTGCCGGGCCCGCTCGTCGAGCCTGGCGATACCGTTGACGAAGGCGCGACAGTCGGCGAGATCGCAGTAGTTGACACCCGCTCCGATACACGCCTCGGCGACGCTATAGGGCTGCCCCTGAAACGGCCCACCGGTATGAATCACCCAATCGATGCCCAGATCCTGCAGCGCCTCTGCAAAGCCCGCCGCCATGGCATCGCCACACCAGCTGCGCGCGGGCGACGGTGCCTGAGCATTCAATACCGCGAGCCGCGCCTGCAGCTTCTGCGCATCGCGGCCCGTGATGACCATCTCCACGCCGGGCATGCGACTCAGATGGTCGCTGATGATGCTGCCAAAATTCCCGTAGGCGCCAATCACCATGATCCGCAAAGCCATTTCATCTCCCTTGGACAAGCCGCTCGAGTCCGCCCCTCAGCGGAGCGGGCCAAGGTTCACCGATCAGCCTTAACGAAGCAAGCTGGCGGAAAAGGCTACGGCAATCGCCGGCAAGCCGGTTCCTACACAGCCCGTATTGGCAAGCGGTCCTTGCCGCATACCAGTACCCCGTAGGAGCTGGCTTGCCAGCGAAGCGCTCTCACCCTCGACGTCAGCGTGAATTCCACCGCCGCCAGCGCCGGTGCGCCGGCTCTTACACAACCCGCATTGGCAAGCGGTCCTTGCCGCATACCGGTACCCCGTAGGAGCTGGCTTGCCAGCGAAGCGCTCTCACCCTCGACGTCAGCGTGGATTCCACCGCCGCCAGCGCCGATGCGCCGGCTCCTACACAGCCCGCATTGGCAAGCGGTCCTTGCCGCATACCGGTACCCCGTAGGAGCTGGCTTGCCAGCAAAGCGGTCTCACCCTCGACGTCAGCGTGAATTCCACCGCCGCCAGCGCCGGTGAGCCGGCTCCTACACAGCCCGCATTGGCAATAGGTCCTTGCCACATACCGGTACCCCGTAGGAGCTGGCTTGCCAGCGAAGCGCTCTCACCCTCGACGCCAGCGTGAACGTCAACGCCGCCGGCGCCTACAGGAGAGAATCAGTCCTCGGTCTTCCAGTTCTTGCGGCTCATGTAATCGCGGGTTTCCTTGACCACGATGCCGGAGAGCAGCAACAGGCCGATCAGGTTGGGCAGCGCCATCAGGCCGTTGGCGATGTCGGAGAAGGTCCACACCACCTCCAGCGAAGTTACCGCTCCGACGAACACCACCACCGAGAAGATCAGCCGGTACGGCATCACCGCGACGCGGCCCATCAGCCGTTCCATGCAGCGCTCGCCGTAGTACGACCAGCCGAGGATGGTGGTGTAGGCATAGACCAGCACACCGATGGTCACCGTATAGATACCCCAACCGCCGCCGAGGCCCTGCTCCAGCGCCCAGGCGGTCATCGGCGCGCCCTTGAGACCCTCCTGGGTCCAGGCGCCGGTGACGATGATCGCAAAGGCGGTGAAGGTCACCATTACCAGGGTGTCGAGAAAGGTCTGGGTCATCGAGACCATGGCCTGGCGCACCGGCTTGTCGGTTTTCGCCGCTGCCGCGGCGATGGCACCGGTCCCCAGGCCCGACTCGTTGGAAAAGATGCCCCGCGCCACGCCCATCTGCACGGCCAGGATAATGCTGGAGCCAAGGAAACCACCGGCCGCCGCGCTGCCACTGAACGCATCGGTGAAGACCAGCACGATGGCGTCCGGCAGACGGTCGGCGAACACCACCAGCACGGCGACGTTGCTGATGATGTAGAGGACGATCATCACCGGCACCACGCCCGCGGCGAAACGCCCGATGCTCTTGATCCCGCCGATGATCACCACGGCAGTCGCAATGGCCATCACCAAGCCGGTGGCGGTCGGCGAAATGCCCCAGGTGTCATGAAGCTGATGGGCGGCGGTGTTGGCCTGCACCATGTTGCCGATCCCGAACGAGGCAATCGCGCCGAAAATCGCGAAGGCGATGCCCAGGCTCTTGCCCAGGGTGCCGCCGACACCACGGGTCAGGTAGTACATCGGCCCGCCACTCTGCTCGCCCCTGGCATCGGTGACCCGGTACTTCACGCCCAACAAGGCTTCGGAGTACTTGGTGGCCATGCCGACCAGGCCGGTCATCCACATCCAGAACAGCGCGCCCGGGCCACCGATGCCGATGGCAGTCGCCACCCCGGCGATATTGCCGACGCCGATGGTCGCCGCCAGCGCGGTGGCCAGAGCCTGATAGTGAGAAACGTCACCGGGTACGTCACCCTTTTCCTTGCGTTTGACGAAAGCCAACCAGAAGGCGTGGC
The DNA here is from genome assembly GCF_052958135.1 of Pseudomonas sp. SZ40. Classification (NCBI taxonomy): domain Bacteria; kingdom Pseudomonadati; phylum Pseudomonadota; class Gammaproteobacteria; order Pseudomonadales; family Pseudomonadaceae; genus Pseudomonas; species Pseudomonas sp. SZ40. The sequence goes on from NZ_JBQWIF010000006.1 coordinate 93,177, forward strand.
CGAGCACGCGAAACTGGATGCCACGCAGGCGAATGGTCAGGTACAGACCCGTGAGCAGCAGCAGGGGGATGAGCAGAAACGGGCCCCAGATAAAACCACTGATGGCCGAGAGTACAGCGAGAAATTGTTCCATCGAGGATATCCTTCTTGTTCTATCCGGTGCGGCTCGTGGCCGGCAGGAACGGCACCCGGGCTGGTAGCACGGGATGTCGAGGGATGAACGCAGATGCGTCCGTGCAGCCTTGGGCGGCAGCGTTACGAACCCTGGGAACGTAACGAAATGTTAGGCGAATCAATCGATTGCGACGGGGCCGATTGTTGCCAGGAGGGCAAGGCTATAACAACTTGCCCGCGAGAGGGGCCGAAAAAACGGGGAATTTAGCTGCAGCGGCGCACCGAATCAGGCGTTCGCCTCGCCCACCCGGGTTTCGCCAGAGGTCATTGAGCGCACTGCAACGGCAGCTGCCGCCACTGTGCCCAGGCGGCCTCCCAGCCGTCGCGGTGCGACACCTGCGCAAGGCTGACGGCCTCCACGCACCGCGCCTCGCCAAGGCCATCGAGGTACTCGCGCAGGACTTCGGCCGGTACCACGCGATCATCGTCGCCCACCAAGTGACGTTGCGCCACATGCGTCAGCCGCTCACGATAATCCAGCGGCTCCAGCGAGCCGGTCAACGGGCTCAACTGGCGCACCTGCACCCAACGACGCGGGCTCAGGTTGCCCGCGAGCGTCTGCACGCTGGCGACATCATCACGGCGGGCGGCGAGCAACAGGGCCAGGGCCGCGCCACCGGAGTAGCCGACCAGTTCGAAGTCACGGTTGCCGTAGCGCGTCTTGATGAGATTGAGGGCACCGTCGAGGCTGGCCAGCACCTCGCTGCCAAAGCGCCGATCCGTCCACAGCGCGGTGTCGCAGGCATCGCTGCGCACGAACTGACAGGGCCGCGCCAGGTACAGGCTCGGTGTGGGATCGGCGAACGCCAGACGAGCCACCAGCAGGTCACGGGGAGAAGGGTCGAGGCTGGGCTGCGAACGGGTCGCCCAGGCCTGACCATCGCCTTCCAGATACACCCGAATCCGCGAGGTGGACAGCGCTCTGCCTGGCGCGCTCAGGAGCAACGGAAAGGGCGTGCTGTCGAGGGTTTGCAGGCGTTGATCCTGCTTGCCCGCCAACTCGTCGAGCTGTTGCAGCGGGGATTGGCAGCCGCTCAATGCAACGCTCAGCAATACGCCAAGAAGCAGCGCGCCCGAGCTCGCGCGGCTGGCCATCAGCATCCCGTCAGCTTCTCCTCACGGCGCTCGTCGGGAAAGAACAATGGCCGCAGACGCACGCCCACGCCATTGCCGATGAACGCTGCCACCAGCCAGAGCCAGCCGTGCAGGCTGCCGGAGGCGATACCGCTGAAGTAGGCGCCGATATTGCACCCATAGGCCAGACGCGAGCCGTAGCCGAGCAGCAGGCCACCGATCACCGCGGCGATCAGCGAACGCAGCGGAATATTCAGGTTCGGAGCGAAGCGCCCGGCCAGGCCAGCGGCCAGCAGTGCGCCGATGACGATGCCGATATCCATCACCGTGGTGATGTCCTCCCACAGCGGTGCGGCAAGCGCCTGCGCATTGCCCGGTTGCTGCCAGAACGCCCAGGCGGAAACGTCGATACCGGAGCCCTGCAGCACCTTGGCGCCCCACAGCGCGAATGCAGACGTGATGCCCCATGGGCGACCGGCCAGCGCCAGGGTGGCGAAGTTGAGCAGCGCCAGCAGCACCGCGCCCCAGATCAGCGGCCAGGGGCCACGCAGGAAACGTTGCCAGCCCTGCTGCTCACTCGGAGCCGCACGCTCCAGGCTGCCATGCCGGCGCAGCTCCAGACGGGCGCTGATTGCCGCGATGGCAGCGAATAACGCGAGGCTGACCAGCAGCGCGGGCACCAGACCCAGGCTAGTGACGATGGAGGTCGGCGGCAGGCTTGGCAGGGCCGACCACCACTCCAGATGATGAGTCGCGCTAACGCCACCGATGATGAAGAACAGCAGCGTCACCAGCATCCGCGCATTGCCACCGCCCACGGTGAACAGCGTGCCGGACGCACACCCACCGCCCAACTGCATGCCGATGCCGAAGATGAAAGCACCGACGATCACCGAAGTACCTGCCGGCGCTACCAGTCCCTTGACCGGCTCACCGAACAGCGTGCCCACAGACAGCGCCGGGAAGAACAGCAGCACGGCAATCGCCAGCATCACCATCTGCGCGCGCAGGCCGGCGCCGCGGCGCTCGTTGAGCAGCACGCGCCAGGCCGAGGTGAAACCGAATGCCGCGTGATAGAGCACAAGGCCCAGAGCACCACCGACGATGAACAGCAGCGCCTGACGGCCACTCACCGCGAAGGTGAGGGCCAGGGCGCCAGCCAGCAGCAGCGCGATGGCGACCAGCGGCGTGCCTGGACGATTGGCCGGCGCGGTGGCAGGAATGGACAAACTCATATAGACCTTCGAATAACCAATTGAAACGGTCGGTTATTTTAGCCTTTCCCAAGCGCCATGGCAGTCATTGGTTAGACCGACTCATGCAGTGCCCATTTCGTCGCGCTATAAGCGGCTGGTCAATGCACCGCTGCAGATCACACCAAGCAAAAAAAGGGGCCGTTCCAGGCCATGTGAAAACGTAGCGAGCGAAGGTCAGGCAAGGCAAAAATCGGCGAAAAGTGCAGTTTACGAGGTGTAAACGAGCATTTTGAGCCGGCTTTTGACGCCGCATGAACGAGCGCAGTAGTTTTCACACAGCCTGGTTCGGCCCCCAGAGGTAAAACGGTGGGCAGTCAGGCCTCGACTTCGATCAGCACCTCGCCCGGGTTGACCCGGTCGCCCTTGGCCACGTGCACGGCCTTGACGGTGCCGGCGATCGGCGCCTGCACTTCGGTTTCCATCTTCATCGCTTCGGTGATCAGCACGGCCTGTCCCGCCTTCACGGTGTCGCCCTCCTTGACCAGTACGTCGACGATATTGCCCGGCATGCTGGTGCTCACGTCACCCGGCGCACTGGCGGTGCGGCGCTTGCTGCCGGTGCCGCCGGCGACGTAGTCGTTGAGCGCTTCGAACACCACCTCTTCGGGCATGCCGTCGATGGACAGGTAGAAGTGCCGCTTGCCCTCGCCCTTCACACCGACGCCGGTGATATCCACGCGGTAACTTTCGCCGTGCACGTCGATGATGAATTCGGTCGGTACGCCAGCCCCGCCGGCTGCCGCCACGCCGCTGCCATCGGGAATCGGCAGCAGCACCTCGGGTTGCAGGCTGCCGGCTTCGCGCTCCTCGAGAAACTTACGGCCGATATCCGGGAACATGGCGAAGGTCAGCACGTCCTCCTCGGACTTGGCCAGGTCGCCGATCTGCCCGCGCAGGTTGGCCATCTCCGGCTTGAGCAGATCGGCCGGCCGCACGTCGATCACTTCTTCACTGCCGATGGCCTGCTTGCGCAGCGTTTCGTTGACCTTGCCCGGCGCCTGGCCGTAGCCGCCCTGCAGGTAGAGCTTCACCTCGTTGGTGATGGTCTTGTAGCGCTCGCCGGCGAGCACGTTGAAGAACGCCTGGGTGCCGACGATCTGCGAAGTGGGCGTGACCAGAGGCGGAAAGCCGAGGTCTTCACGCACCCGCGGAATCTCCGCCAGCACTTCGTTCATGCGGTTCAGCGCGCCCTGCTCCTTGAGCTGGTTGGCCAGGTTGGAAATCATCCCGCCCGGCACCTGATTGACCTGCACCCGGGTGTCGACCGCCGTGAATTCGCTCTCGAACTGGTGGTACTTCTTGCGCACCGCGTGGAAGTACATGCCGATTTCCTGGATCAGCGAGAGGTCCAGGCCGGTGTCGTATTCGCTGCCCTTGAGCGCGGCGACCATGGACTCGGTACCGGGATGGCTGGTGCCCCAGGCAAAGCTGGAAATGGCCGTGTCGATATGGTCGGCGCCCGCCTCGATGGCCTTGAGCTGGCACATCGAACCCAGGCCCGCGGTGTCGTGGCTGTGGATAAATACCGGCAGATCGATCTCGGCTTTCAGCGCTTTGACCAGATCGGCCGTAGCATAAGGCGTGAGCAGACCGGCCATGTCCTTGATGGCGATGGAGTCGATGCCCATGGCCTGCATGGCCTTGCCCTGGGCGACGAAGGCATCGACGGTGTGCACCGGGCTGGTGGTGTAGGCGATGGTGCCCTGGGCGTGCTTGCCAGCGGTCTTCACCGCTTCGATGGCAACGCGCAGGTTACGCACATCGTTCATGGCATCGAAGATGCGGAACACGTCGATGCCGTTCTCCGCCGCCTTGGCAACGAAGGCGCTGACCACGTCATCGCTGTAATGGCGATAACCGAGCAGGTTCTGCCCGCGCAGGAGCATCTGCAGGCGGGTATTGGGCAGTGCCGCACGCAGCTCGCGCAGGCGCTCCCACGGGTCTTCCTTGAGGAAGCGCACGCAGGCGTCGAAGGTCGCGCCGCCCCAGACTTCCAGCGACCAGTAGCCGACCTTGTCGAGCTTGTCGCAGATCGGCAGCATGTCTTCGGTGCGCATGCGGGTGGCCAGCAGGGACTGGTGGGCGTCGCGCAGGATGGTGTCGGTGACCGTGATCTTTCTTGTCATGGTGTGTTCCTCACAGGCCGGCATGGGCGGCGATGGCGGCGGCGATGGCCAGGGCCAGTTCGCCCGGCTTGCGTTTGATCGAGTAGTTCAGCAGCTCGGGATGGTTGTCGACGAAGCTGGTGTTGAAGCGCCCACTGCGAAATTCGTCGTTGGCGAGAATCTGCTGGTAGTAGGTGGCGGTGGTCTTCACGCCCTGCACGCGCATGTCGTCCAGTGCACGGGAGCCACGGGCCAGGGCCTCTTCCCAGGTCAGCGCCCAGACGATCAGCTTCAGGCACATGGAGTCGTAATACGGCGGGATGGTGTAGCCGGTGTAGATCGCCGTGTCGGTGCGCACGCCCGGGCCGCCAGGCGCGTAGTAGCGGGTGATCTTGCCGAACGACGGCAGGAAGTTGTTGCGCGGGTCCTCGGCGTTGATCCGGAATTGCAGGGCGAAGCCGCGGTACTGGATGTCTTCCTGCTTGATGGAAAGCGGCAGGCCGGAGGCGATGCGGATCTGCTCGCGAACGATATCGATGCCGGTGATTTCCTCGGTGATGGTGTGTTCCACCTGCACGCGGGTATTCATCTCCATGAAGTACACCTCGCCCTCGGCGAGCAGGAACTCCACGGTACCGGCGTTCTCGTAGCCCACCGCCTGGGCGGCGCGCACGGCGAGGTCACCGATGTAGGCGCGCTGCTCCGGGGTCAGTTGCGGGCTGGGGGCGATTTCGATGAGCTTCTGGTTGCGCCGCTGGATCGAGCAATCGCGCTCGAACAGGTGCACCACGTTGCCGAAGCTGTCGCCGAGAATCTGCGCCTCGATGTGCTTCGGGTTGACGATGCACTTCTCGAGAAACACCTCGGCCGAGCCAAACGCCTTGGTGGCCTCGGAGATCACCCGCGGGAACGCCTGCTCCAGTTCCTCGCGGCTGTTGCAGCGACGTATGCCCCGCCCACCGCCACCGGAGGTGGCCTTGAGCATCACCGGGTAGCCGATGCGATCACCTTCGCGCAGCGCCTCGGCGATATCCGCCACGTTGCCCTCGGTGCCCGGTGTCACCGGCACGCCGGCCTTGATCATGCTGCGCCGGGCCTCGGTCTTGTCGCCCATGCGGCGGATGACCTCGGCGCTCGGGCCGATGAACCTGATGCCGCGTGAGGCGCAGATTTCTGCCAGCTCGGCGTTCTCGGAGAGAAAGCCGTAGCCGGGGTGCAGCGCGTCGCAGCCGGTTTCCACGGCGAGGTTCACCAGCTTGCGCGGGTTCAGGTAACCCGCCAAAGGGTCGTCGCCAATGCCATAGGCCTCGTCGGCACGCTTGACGTGCAAGGCCTGGCGGTCGGCATCCGAATAGATGGCCACCGACCGAATGTTCATTTCGGCGCAGGCCCGCACGATACGGACCGCGATCTCGCCACGGTTGGCTATCAGGATTTTCTTGATCACGAGCCAGCATCCTCGATCACGTGAACAGGCAACCCTTTAAGGGTCGAGATATGACCGGATAACTCCACCCCGGCTTCAGTCTTAACCCTACTCGGCTGTAACAATTAACCAAAATCAATATTTATTGGGTCATGCATAAGTAAAAACTTATGCTGGGCGAACAAGAATCCACTGGAGTGGTGAATAAAATTCGCAAGTCATTGTTACGTATGACCTTTCGTCAACTTCAGGTGTTTCGGTCGGTGTGCGACAACCGCTCGTACAGCCGCGCCGCTGAAGAAATGGCCCTGACCCAGCCAGCAGTGAGTCTGCAGATCCGCCAGCTCGAGGAGCTGCTCGATCAGCCGCTGTTCGATTACGTCGGCAAGAGGCTGTACCTGACCGAGGCAGCCGAAGCCCTGCAGCGCGCCAGCGAAGACATTTTCGGCCGCCTGGAAAGCCTGGACATGCAGCTGGCCGATCTCAAGGGCTCGCTGCAGGGCCAACTGAGCCTGGCCATCGAGTCCAGCGCCAAGTACTTCATGCCGCATCTGTTCGCCGCCTTTCGCCGCGAGCATCCGGAAGTCAGCCTGCAACTGACCGTGGTCAATCACGCCCAGGCGGTCAGGCGACTGAGCGCCAACCGGGACGACCTGCTGATCATGTCCCAGGTGCCGGCGGACATGTCCCTGGAGTTTCTGCCCTTCCTGAACAACCCGATCATCGCCGTGGCGCCCGCTGATCACCCGCTGAGCCAGGCACGATCGTTGCAGTTACAGGACCTGTGTGCCTGGCCATTGCTGGTGCGCGAACCTGGCTCGGGCACCCGGCGAGCCTGTGAAGAGTACTGTCACCAGAAGCGTGCACATTTCGCCCAGTTGCAAGAGGTGGGCTCCATGGAGGGGCAGCGCGAGGGGGTGATCGCCGGGCTGGGCCTGGCCCTGATACCGCGCCATGCCGTGCGTCGCGAACTGCAACTGGGCGTGCTGCGCGAGTTACCGGTAGCCGAACTGCCCTTGTTGCGCAGCTGGTGCGTGGTGCATCCGCGGGGCAAATACCTGTCGCCGGTCGCCCAGGCGTTCTTCAATTTCGTGCGTAACGAGCGCACGCAGATTGGCGCTCTGGCCGAGCAATTCAGCGGCGCGAGCAATTCGCTGTAGGGATTTCGTATATGATATCCAAAACCCTCACCTAGCGGGTGCCTCAGCGTGCCATTACCTCCCCTGAACGCCCCGAATCTGGGCATCACCCCGTCCGCTTCCGAGGTGATCACCAAGCACCTGCGCGATGCCATCGTCTCCGGCCATTTCGCCGAAGACGAGCCGGTGCGTCAGGACGACATCGCCAAGCTGTTCAACGTCAGCAAGATTCCCGTGCGCGAGGCGCTCAAGCGCCTGGAAGCCGAAGGGCTGGTGGTGTTCCAGCGCAACAAGGGAGCGGTGGTCACGCGCATCTCCGAGCCGGAGCTGGCGCAGATGTTCGAGGTGCGCATTCTCCTCGAAGACAAGGTACTGCGCCTGGCGATTCCCAACATGAGCGAAGAGACCTTCGCCCGCGCCGAGCGCATCTGCGAGGAGTTCATCGGCGAGGAAGACATCGGCCGCTGGGCCGAACTCAACTGGGAGCTGCACGCCTGCCTCTACGAGCCGGCGCAGCGTCCGTTCCTGGTCAGCCTGATCCGCTCCATCCACGACAAATTGGAGCGCTACCTGCGCATGCAGATGAGCCTTTCCGAGGGCAAGGATCGCGCCGACCGCGAACACCGCGAGATCATCGCCGCCTGCCGCGCCCGTGACGTCGAACTGGCGGTCACCCTGCTCGACCAGCACATCATCGGCGTCTGCCGCAGCCTGTTCGAGCACCTGCCCGAGCACCGTTGAATCGGCAGGCTTAAACATACGGAAGCGGCCGTTCAGCAAAATACCTGCGGCTCACGAGATCGCGGGCGTGGCCCACTCCCACACTGAACCGATGGGCACTTGCTACTGCCTTGCAAAGGTTCCTCGAACCGCGACGCCCTAGATCCGGTTCGACGCATCCAGCGCCTTGAGCAGGCGAGCGTCGTGGCCGTAGATATCGGGGCGGAACTGCACCTGCCCGTCGGCGCCGACCTGGGCTGTCCAGTACGCCATCAGGATCGGTACCGGGCGCGGCAGATCGGCACGCAGCGTGCGACCACTGTCCCACTGCCTGGCGATCCGCGCGCGGTCGGTTGGAGTGGCTTCGGCGAGCAACTGATCGACCAGCTCGGTCACCCGCTCGATGCGCACGCAACCTGAGCTGAACAGCCGCGGCAGGTTGTCGAACAGGCGCTGGCTCGGTGTGTCGTGCAGGTACACCGAGAACGGATTTGGGAAGCGGATCGCCACTTTGCCCAATGGGCTGTGAGCGCCAGCAGACTGACGAATCATCACGCGGCCAGGGCGCTCCCAGTCGACGCCACGCGGATCCACCGGATTGCCTTCGTAATCGATCACCTGCATATGGTTGGCGGCCAGATAGCCGGCGGCGTCGCGGCGCAGCTCCGGCAGTTTGTCCTCGCGCAGGATGGTCGGTGGAATCGTCCAGGTCGGGTTCAGGGTCAGGTGAGTGATCCGCGAGCGCAGCAACGGCGTCGGCCGGGCCGGGCGGCCAACCTGGGTGCGTGCCTGCCAGGCGATCGCATGGTCACGCAGGAAGATCACTTCGGCGCCAGCCACGTCGATCAGTACGCTGGTCGGCTCGATCTCGTGGGACAGCCAGCGCAGGCGCTCCAGGTTGATGCGGATCTGATCCATGCGCTCGCTGGCCGAGCGGTTCAGCTCGGCCAGCGTGCCCGGGCCGACCACACCATCGGGCTTGAGCAGGTGGTTGCGCTGGAAGGCCTTGACGGCCTCCACCAGCGCAGTGGAGTACACCGATGTTTCCTCGGCGACCAATGCCGGGGCGCCCTGGGAAAGATCGCCATGCAGTTGCAGGCGCTGCTCGAGCAGGGGCACGCGCCCGTCCACCGCACCAGGACGCAACAGGGTTCCGCCCGGAATCGCCAGCCATTGCGGCAGTGCCTGACGACGCAGATCGGCATAGCGCTGACGCAGCTCCCGGTAGGGGCCGAAATCCGGACGGGCCTGCTCGAAGGCTTGCGCCGGATCGCTCAACCCCGCCTGGGCGATGGCCAGCAGCGGTGCCTGGCTCTGCTCCATGGCCATGCTCTCGGGCTCCCAGAGCGGCTCGACCTGAGACTGCTCCAGACGCCCATAGGCCAGGTCACGCAATGCCTGCAGATAAGCCGTGGTGGCGAGCACCTCGACACAGGCGGAAAGACGTGGCGACGGGCTTTCCACCGCGGCCAGCTCACGCAGCGGCTCAAGATGGTAAGCGCGAGGCTCGAGGCCATCGTCGGCCAGCGTATCCAACTGCGCGAGCAAGGTGGGCAGGTTCTGCTCACTCCACACCGGCTGCGAACCACGCAGCAGATAGAAAGGCTCCAGCCATTCGCGATCCTTGGCGGTAAGGTTCAGGGCCGGCGATACGCAGGTCAGGCTGGGTTCGGCGAGCTGCTGTTCGAGAGGGCTGGGTGGCATGGCATCGGCCACGGCCAGAGGAGCGGTGAGGACCAACGCCCAGGCGGCGGATGAAGTGGGAGAAAACAAAGCGCCGCTCCAATTTACGACAAAGTGAATGACAGCCCGTCGGATTGGCCCGCGGGTCAGAAGATTTCGGCTGCTAGAATCGCGGGCTTTGTTGTGCCCGCATCGCCTGGCGAAGGCTCGACATATCGATGGCCGAAACTCAGAGACTTGAAATGATGACCACGATTCAGCGAATTTGCTTAGCCTTTCTTTGCCTGGCATTGCCCGTTCCGTCCCTGATGGCCGCCACACTGGCTCCCGATCCCCTGCTGGAAAGCCTGTCTGCCAAAGCACCGGCATTGAATCGCAAGGTACTCAACCATGCCATCGACGCCATGCGTTGCGCCATCAATAATGGCGCCGTACCCGCTCAACGACTGGCGGTCATCGATTTTTCCAAGCCCTCCAGCGAACGCCGCCTGTGGATCTTCGACCTGACCAGCAAACGCTTGCTGCTGCACGATCTGGTCGCCCATGGCCAGCAGTCCGGTGAAAATTTCGCCACCCGGTTCTCCAATACCGAAGGCAGCCATCAGTCCAGCATCGGCTTGTTCCGCACCCAGGAAAGTTATACCGGCAAGCACGGCTACTCGCTGCGCATGGACGGCCTGGAACCAGGCTTCAATGATCTTGCCCGCCAGCGCGCCATCGTCATACACCCGGCCGATTACGTGAACCCAGCCTGGATCAAGACCCAGGGCCGAATCGGCCGCAGCCAGGGCTGCCCTGCCGTGCGCCCGGAAGTCGCCCGCATGGTGGTAGACAGCCTCAAGGGCGGCCAATTCATGTTTTCGTACTACCCGGATAAGCGCTGGTTGCAGTCGTCGGCGTTCATCAATTGCAAGCCCGGCCTGGTCGCGAGCATCGTCAGCGCCAAAGAGGGCTGATACGCGGTCGATTGGTGGGTGCCATGCAGGGCGTCAGGAACGGCCTGGACCACTATGCCGATTTCGTCATCACGCCCGCGCAAATCCTTCAAGCCGGGCAGCCCGCCTCGCGTCACCCTGTAACCATTCAATCGGCATACAGGCGCAGCTCCCATGAAACGCATCGAAGTGATCGACTCACATACCGGCGGCGAGCCGACCCGTCTGGTGGTCAGCGGCTTTCCTGATCTCGGCAAGGGCAGCATGGCCGAGCGCAAACAGCTGCTGGCCAGCGAGCACGATGCCTGGCGTGCCGCCTGCATTCTCGAGCCACGCGGCAATGACGTGCTGGTCGGCGCCCTGCTCTGCGAGCCGGTCGACCCTAGCGCCTGTGCCGGAGTGATCTTCTTCAACAACACCGGCTACCTCGGCATGTGCGGGCACGGCACCATCGGCCTGGTGGTATCGCTGGCGCACATGGGGCGCATCGGCGCCGGCGTGCACAAGATCGAAACCCCGGTGGGCACGGTCGAGGCGACCCTGCATGAAGATCGCTCGGTCAGCGTGCGCAACGTGCCGTCCTACCGTTACCGTCAGGCCGTCGAACTGCAGGTGCCGGGCTATGGCTCGGTGCAGGGCGATATCGCCTGGGGCGGTAACTGGTTCTTCCTGATCGCCGACCACGGCCAGCGCATCGCGGGAGACAACGTCGAAGCCCTGACCGCGTATACCTACGCGGTGCAGAAGGCGCTCGAGGACCAGGGCGTTCGTGGCGAGGACGGCGGCCTTATCGACCACATCGAGCTGTTTGCAGAAGATGAACAAGCCGAAGGCTCGCAGCCAAGCGTCGCGAGCGATGAGGAGGCAAGGCGGGAGCTGGCGAAAAAGCGCAGTTTACTGGCTGTAAATGAGCATTTTTCGCCAGTTCCCAACGCAGCATCATCGAGCGCAGCAGCTTCGCTGCGAGCCGACAGCAGGAATTTCGTGCTCTGCCCTGGCAAGGCTTACGACCGCTCGCCCTGCGGCACCGGCACCAGTGCCAAGCTGGCCTGCCTGGCCGCCGATGGCAAGCTGCAACCCGGCGAGATCTGGCGCCAGGCCAGCGTGATCGGCAGCCTGTTCGATGGCTCGTTCGAATGGCAGGGCGACAAAGTGATTCCGACCATTCGTGGTCGCGCCAATATCAGCGCCGAGGCGACCCTGCTGCTCGAACAGGACGACCCGTTCGCCTGGGGCATCCGCCCGTGAACCCGACGCGGGTCGCTGATGTGATCGTCATCGGCGCTGGCATCATCGGCGCCGCCTGCGCCCGCGAACTGGCCCGCCGCGGCCAGCAGGTGCTGGTGATCGATGCCGGTCTGCATGGAGCCACTGCCGCGGGCATGGGGCACTTGCTGGTACTCGACGACAACCAGGCCGAACTCGACATCAGCCGCTACTCGGTGCGCCGCTGGCGTGAGCTGGGCCCGCAATTGCCGAGCGACTGCGCCTATCGCAACAACGGCACGCTGTGGCTGGCCGCCAACGAACAGGAGCTGGCGGCGGCGGAAACCAAGAGCGTCAACCTGCGTGCCGAGGGAATACGCTGCGAAATGGTGCCCGGCCACGCCCTGCAGGGGATGGAGCCGATCCTGCGCGACGGTCTGCACGGCGCCCTGCGCCTACCCGACGACGGTATTCTCTATGCACCGAACACCGCCCGCTGGATGCTCGACGCTCCCGGTATCACACAACGCCGCGCCAAGGTCACGGAGCTGGACGGCAACCGTGTACGCCTCGAAGACGGCAGCTGGCTGAGCGCCGATGCCGTGGTGCTCGCCAATGGCATACAGGCCGTGGAATTGTGCCCGGAGTTGCCCATCGCGCCGAAGAAAGGCCATCTGCTGATCACCGATCGCTACCCGCATCCGGTCACTCACACCATCACCGAGCTGAGCTACCTGACCAGCGTGCACAACAGCAGCGGCGCCTCGGTGGCCTGCAACATCCAGCCGCGGCCGACGGGCCAGCTGTTCATCGGCACCTCCAGGCAGTTCGATACGCTGGACCCCGAGGTCGAGGGCTGGTTGCTGGCCCGCATGCTCAAGCATGCCGCGAGCTATGCGCCAGGCCTGGCGCAACTCAATGGCATTCGCGCCTGGGCGGGCTTTCGTGCCGCCACCCCGGACGGCATGCCGCTGATTGGCGAACACCCTGCACAGCCCGGCCTGTGGCTGGCGGTCGGCCACGAAGGGCTGGGTGTTACCGCCGCGCCGGGTACCGCCGATCTGCTCGCTGCACTGCTGTTCAACGAGGCCGAGCCAATCCCTGCCGCGGCATATTCGCCGCGACGTTACCTGAGCCAAGCTGGAGACCCCGCGCATGCCTGACCTGCATCTCGATGGCCGCCCGCTCAGCGTAGCGCCGGGCACCACGGTCGCCGCAGCCCTGGCGCTGGCCGGTGATGGCAGCACGCGCACCTCGGTCAGCGGCCAGCGCCGCGCTCCCCTCTGCGGCATGGGCGTCTGCCAGGAATGTCGGGTAACCATCGACGGCCTGCGCCGACTGGCCTGCCAGACCCTGTGCCGCGATGGCATGCACGTGGAGACGCGGCCATGAGCGAACAGACTGACGTACTGATCATCGGCGCTGGCCCGGCGGGCATGTCCGCAGCGCTGGCCGCGGCCAACGATGGCGCCCAGGTGGTGCTGCTCGACGACAACCCGTTGCCGGGCGGACAGATCTGGCGGGACGGCGCTCAGGCAAGCATCCCAATCCAGGCACGCCGCCTGCGCGATGCGGTGGATACGCACAGCAATATCCAGCGCCACGCCGCCACTCGTGTGGTGGCACGGTCAGGCAGCCATGGGCTGCTGGTAGAAGACTCCCAGCGCGGCTGGGTGATCGCCTACCGCAAGCTGATCCTGTGTACCGGGGCGCGAGAGTTGTTACTGCCGTTTCCCGGCTGGACATTGCCCGGTGTTACCGGTGCCGGTGGCCTGCAGGCGCTGATCAAGGGCGGCTTGCCAGTAGCCGATGAACGCATCGTGATCGCCGGCAGCGGCCCGCTGTTGCTGGCCAGCGCGGGTACGGCGAAACACAACGGTGCCCGGGTGCTGCGCATCGCCGAGCAGGCATCAGCCGGCTCGGTCGCCGCCTTCGCCCTACAACTGCCGCGCTGGCCGCACAAGCTGTTGCAATCCTTCAGCCTGGTCGACAGCGGTTACCGCCCTGGCACTCGGATCGTCGCCGCGTTGGGCCAGCATCGCCTGGAAGGCGTACGCCTGCAGCGCGGCGACAAGATCGAAGAGCTGGAGTGCGAGCGCCTGGCCTGCGGTTTCGGCCTGATTCCCAATGGGCAACTGGGGCAGGCCCTCGGCTGCACGCTGGATAACCACGCCATCAAGGTGGATGCCTGGCAGGCCACCGATGTGGCCGGCATCTATGCCGCGGGGGAATGCACCGGCTTCGGCGGCAGCGAACTGGCCTTGGTCGAGGGCCGCATCGCCGGCCATGCCGCTGCCGGTAACCGCGGGGCAGCGCAACGTCTCTGGAAAGGGCGCGCACGCTGGCAGCGCTTTGCCGATGAGCTGAACAAGCGATTCGCCCTCGACCCGGCACTAAAACGCCTGGCCGAGCCGGATACCCTGCTGTGCCGCTGCGAGGACGTGCCCTACGCCGCCGTCGCCAGGCACGGCAACTGGCGCGAAGCGAAACTGGCGACCCGCTGCGGAATGGGGGCCTGCCAGGGCCGGGTATGCGGTGCAGCCACGCAATACCTGTTCGGCTGGCAGCCAGGGGCGCCCCGCCCACCGTTCGGACCGACCCGAATCGATACGCTGATGCAACTGGAAGGCCCATTCCAGAGCCACCAATAGTGGCAATGAATCTCATTTTCGAAAAGGTGTTCCAGCGCTCCATCAAACGGTAACAAACCGGGTAGTGCGGTAACGCTTTCTGTAGCGAAAACCCGAGCCGAAAAAACCTGAAAACACTAAGTAATTGAAAAATATAGATATTCTAAAATTGGCACAGGATATGCTCTATGTTCCGCACAACAAAAATAACAAGACACATCTGATAACAAGAACAAGACAACGGCTCTAGCATAAGAAAGACAAAATCGCAGAGACGCAGCTAACTGATTTCTTTGGAGAGGACCGCCCTCGGGCTTGTACCGCAACCGGGTCGAGAACAATAAAACTGCTTTGCAAGGCAGCGACAGACGGGTTGGATCTCAGGATCACGGCAACATCAGCGTCCAAACAAATCCGTTCGCTCTTGGCCCCCATTGGGGGCCGCGGCTAAAAACAAGAACAAAAGGCCGGTAGCACTAATAAGAACGATGATTCGAACAAGATTTAGGGGAGCCTCGGCTCCCCTTTCTGCTTTCTGGCGCTCAGCCTTGTTTCCCTTCCATGCTATGGCCAGTTCCCTTTCCTAATCCAAGTACCCCAGGAATTGCCGCTGGGCCGCATCTCTGCGTCTTGTGGATAACTCAGGTCTTATCGTAGGAGCCGGGGCGCCTAGCCCTTGCCAGCGATTGATGGCCATAACGCGCATCTACTTATGGCCACCACAGCATCGCCCGCAAGCGGGCTCCTACAGATTGCGGAGTACTCACGCGATTCTATTGGGAGCCGCCATCGCATTGCAGGGAGGCGGGGCACCAAGCAATGTGGGTAACTCTCATGTCCCTGCTTTGAGGCGAATGCCTCAGGCTTTCGGTCACTCGAATCACAGGCATGAAAAAGGCCGCATCCCCTTCCGGGCGATGCGGCCTTCGTTAGCGTGCAGGTGAGCTTACGGCAGCGCGTAGGCGATCACGTAGTCACCGCGGTCCGGCGACTGACGGGCGCCACCGGCCGTTACCACGATGAACTGCTTGCCGGTCTTCGGCGACACGTAGGTCATCGGCGTGCCCTGGCTGCCTACCGGCAGGCGCTGTTTCCAGACTTCCTTGCCAGTGCCGCTATCGAACGCGCGCAGGTAGTAGTCCTGCGTACCGGCGAAGAACACCAGGCCAGACTGCGTGGCCAGGGAACCGCCCAGGGTCGGCATGCCCACCGGCATCGGCAGGCGCATCTTGATGCCCAGCGGACCGGTGTCTTCCACGGTACCGACCGGTACCTGCCAGGCGATCTGCTGGGTCTTCATGTCGATGGCGGTCAGCGTGCCGAACGGCGGCGCCTGGCAGGGAATGCCAGCCAGCGACAGGAAGCGGTTCTTGTTGACCGCATAAGGCGTGCCCTTGAGCGGCACCGCGCCCATACCGGTATTGACGGCTTCGCCACCGGACGAGGCCGGACCGCGATTCTGCGCCGGAATCATCTGCACCCACAGGCCAAGACGCATGTCGTTGACGAAGATGTAGTCATTGACCGGGTCGGTGGACAGGCCACCCCAGTTCATCCCACCCAGTGAGCCGGGAAAGCTCAGCGACACGTCGGTGCCCGGTGCGGTGTACAACCCCTCGTAGCGCATCTGCTTGAAGGCGATGCGGCAGAGCATCTGGTCGAACGGTGTGGCGCCCCACATATCCGACTCGGTCAGGGTCTGCGCGCCGATCTGCGGCATGCCCACCGACAGGGGTTGTTTGAGCGCGTATTGCTCCCCCTTGATGTCCGCCGCCTTGACCGCCACTTCCGCCACTTCGGTCAGCGGCTGACCGGTAGCACGATCGAGCACGAATATCTGCCCGGCCTTGGTACCGATCACCACCGCAGGCACCTTGCTGCCATCAGCCTTGGGGAAATCGATCAGGCTGGGCTGCATCGGCAGGTCGAAATCCCAGAGATCGTTGTGCACGGTCTGGTAGACCCACTTTTCCGCACCGGTGGTGGCGTCCAGGGCGAGGATCGAGGCGCCGTACTTGTGGTTCAGCTCGGTACGCTCGGCACCGTACAGGTCGGTGGACGGGCTGCCCATGGGCAGGAATACGGTGTTCATGGCCGGATCGTAGGACATCGGCGCCCAGGAGTTCGGCGTGCTGCGCACGTAGGTCTGGCCGTCGGCCGGGGCCTGACGCTCCTCAGGATTGCCCGGATCGAACGCCCAGCGCATGGCGCCAGTGACCACATCGAAGCCACGAATCACACCGCCAGGCATGTCGGTCTGCACGTTGTCGGCCACACGCCCGCCCACCACGACGGTGGTACCGGCCAGCAGTGGCGGCGAGGTGAGCTGGTAGTGGGGATCCGGCGCAGCACCCAGACCGGCCTTGAGGTCGACCTGGCCATTCTCGCCGAAGCCTTCGCAGAGCGCGCCGGTGTCGGCGTCTACGGCGATCAGGCGGGCGTCGATGGTGTTGGTCAGCAGACGACGACGGCAATTGGCGCCTTCGGCGATAGCCACGGTCGGCACCGCGACGGCACCCGCAGCATCAGGCTGCTGCAGCGGTGCATCGGCGTCGAAGTAGGCCAGGCCACGGCAACGCTGCCAGACCGAAGCCTGAGCGTTGATGTCGTTACGCCACAGCTCGCTGCCGGTATCGGCGTCGAGGGCGATGATGTTGTTGTGTGGGGTGCAGATGAACACCTTGTCACCCACCTGCAGCGGAGTGAGCTGATCCTCGGCGCCATTACCATTGCTCTCCGCCACGTCACCGGTGTGATACGTCCAGGCGACCTGCAGGTCCTTCACGTTGGCACGGGTGATCTGATCCAGGGCGGCGAAACGGCTACCGCCAGCGGTGTTGCCGTAGTGTTCCCAGTTCTTCTGGGCCTGGGTCGGGTCGACCGGCTTCACGGCCGGGCCATCGCCGTTCGCCGCGACGGTGGGGTGAGCCAGGAAGGTACCGCTGAAGCTGGCGATCAGCGCCACCGCCAGTACGGCTGCCAACCCGTAGGCACCACGCCCGCCGCGTGCGCCTGCCGCTTTCTTCAGGGTCGGGTAGATCAGCGCGACGACCAGGCCCATCACGCCAAAGGTGAACAGGCGAGAGAACAATGGCCAGAACACCAGGCCGACATCGACCAGCGCCCAGATCACGGTACCGAGCAGCGCCAGGGCGAACAGCCAGGCGCCGGTGGGCTTGCGAGCGGCGATCAGCACACCACTGGCCAGCACGGCCAGGCCCATGCTCAGGAAGTACAAGCTGCCGCCGAGACTGGCCAGATAACCACCACCGCCCAGCAAGGCAAGGCCGACCAGGGCGATCAAGACGCCGACGATCAGCAATAGTGCACGCGTGCCGCGCTGGGCACCTTTACCCTCATTCATCGTTTTATCCTGTTTTGTCACGAACACAGAAACACAGCATCGACGCCACCACCCCTGAGGATAGTCGCCAATACTGTTTGTAATAATTGGTATGCGTACCAGTGTGCACCGAAACGGGACGCGTCGCACCCGAAAATTAACCAAACGGTACATTTTCCTGCGTCAATCCGACGCGGTAGGCTCAGCGCCACCTGATCAGCCGCCACCCGCCATGCAAACTCTGCTGCCCACCGCCCTACATCAAGATTTGCCTGCGCTGATCACCAGCCTGCGGCAGATCGAGCCGCTGCTCGACGCCCTGCCCGAGGTGGTGTTTTTCATCAAGGACAGCCAAGCCCGCTACGCGCTGGTGAACCAGACGCTGACGCAGCGGCTGGGCTTCAAGAGCAAGGCCAGGCTGCTCGGGATGACCGCCGAACAGGTGTTCCCGGCCAGCTTCGGCCCCTCCTACACGGCGCAGGATCGCCGGGTACTCAAGGACGGCAGCCAACTCGCCGACCAGTTGGAGCTGCATCTCTATTACGGCAATCAGCCCGTCTGGTGCCTTACCCACAAACTGGCACTGCGTAACCACGCGGGCGAGATCATCGGCGTGGCGGGTATTTCCCGGGATGTGCAACTGCCGCAATCGAGCCACCCGGCCTACCCGAAACTGGCGGCGGTGGACGCCCATATCCGCGAGCATTTCGCCCGGCCGATCAGCCTGGCCGAGCTCACCGGCCTGGCAGGCCTGTCGGTGGCGCAGCTGGAGCGCCACTGCAAGCGCATCTTCCAGCTCACTCCGCGGCAGATGATCCACAAGGCACGCCTCGGTGAGGCCAGCCGCCTGCTGCTGCAGGACCTGCCGATCACCGAGATCGCCCTGCGCTGCGGTTACACCGATCACAGCGCCTTCAGCCGCCAGTTCAGGTCGCTGACCGGGCTGACACCCAGCCAGTTCCGGGACTCGCACAGGGACTGATACCGGCGCTGTTCCGAAACGGGGCGCTCGACGCTACACATCGCTCCCTTATGTAACACCCCGCCTGCACTGAACGCCGCACCCTCCCCTCTATTTTCCGCCAATCCCTCGGCCCGTGGGCCGCTCAGCGACGAGCCAAAGAACAGGCACAGCCATTGCATATCAAATATCGTATACGAAATTTCCTATAACCAGCGTCTGCACAGTTTCGAGGCCCCTATGAAGAACCCCGCTTTTGCCGTAGCCCTCAGCGCAGTAC
Organism: Pseudomonas sp. SZ40; assembly: GCF_052958135.1. Classification (NCBI taxonomy): domain Bacteria; kingdom Pseudomonadati; phylum Pseudomonadota; class Gammaproteobacteria; order Pseudomonadales; family Pseudomonadaceae; genus Pseudomonas; species Pseudomonas sp. SZ40. Next base: position 112,109 of record NZ_JBQWIF010000006.1, read on the forward strand.
TCAGCACCACACTGATCGGCACCGCACACGCCGACAAGCTCGACTCGATCATCGAATCCGGCAAGCTGCGCTGCGCGGTGACCCTGGATTTCCCACCCATGGGCTCGCGTGACGACAAGAACCAGCCGGTCGGCTTCGACGTCGACTACTGCAATGACCTGGCGAAAGTGCTCGGCGTCGATGCCGAAGTGGTGGAGACACCGTTCCCGGATCGCATCCCGGCGCTGGTTTCCGGCCGCGCCGACGTGATCGTAGCCTCCACCTCCGACACCCTGGAGCGTGCCAAGACCGTTGGCCTGACCGTGCCCTACTTCGCCTTCCAGATGGTCGTGCTGACCCGCGACGACACCGGCATCAACAGCTATGCCGACCTCAAGGGCAAGCCTGTGGGTAACACCAGCGGCACCTACGAAGCCATCGCTCTCGAGAAGGACGTGAAGGCGTGGGGCGACGGTACATTCCGCGCCTACCAGTCGCAGAACGACACCATCCTCGCCGTCGCCCAGGGCCATATCGCTGCCACCGTAGTGACCAACACCGTGGCCGCCGCCACCCTCAAGTCCGGCAAGTACAAGGGCCTGAAAGTGGTCGGCGATGCGCCCTACGTCGTCGACTACGTGTCCCTGGCGGCCAAGCGTGACGAGTACGGCCTGATCAATTACCTCAACCTGTTCGTCAACCAGCAGGTGCGCAGCGGCCGTTACGACGAGCTGTGGAAGAAGTGGGTCGGCGACGAAATCAAGCCGGCCAACCTGACCGTGCCGGGCGTGTACTACTGATCAACCGCCATTCCTAGGGTGGGTCGAGGCGCAGCGCCTGACCCGCGCGGCCCGACCCACCCGACCAGCAACACCCACGATTTCATGCTCGCGCGCCCCATGGCGCCGGGCTTTTCATTCACGCCTGGAGCCATCGATGCCAACAGTCGCTGACCATCCCTCGCCCCACCTGCCAGCCTGCGCCATTCAGGGCCGCAGCCTGGTCGCCGGGTGCGCCGAGGGTGAGTTGCTGTTCGCCGAGATGGGCCTGAGTTTCTGGGGCGGCGTCGACCCGTTCACGGGCGAGGTGATCGACCGTCATCACCCGCTCAGTGGCGAGAACCTGGCGGGCCGCGTACTGGCGATTCCCAGTGGTCGCGGCTCCTGCACCGGCAGCAGCGTGATGATGGAGCTGCTCAGTGGCGAGCATGCCCCTACCGCGCTGGTGCTGGCCGAGGCCGACGAGATCCTTACCCTGGGTGTGTTGGTGGCCGAACTGCTGTTCCAGCGCTCCATCGCCGTGCTGTGCATCGGCCATGAAGCCTTCACCCGCTTGCGCGGCCAGGCTTACGCCCGACTCGATGGAGAACGGCTGCACCTTTATCCACAACCCCCTGCCGATGCGCGGCCGACAGGTGTGGCTTCGATACGTCAGCAGCCGCTGTTCGCCAGCGCCCTGCAATTGAGCGAAAGCGACCGTGCCCTGCTAGATGGCAGCCATGGCAAGGCGGCACAGGTGGCCATGCAGTTGGTGCTGCGCATGGCCGAACTGCAGGGCGCCAGCGAATTGCTGGATATCACCCAGGCGCATATCGACGGTTGCATCTATACCGGCCCGGCCAGCCTGCGCTTCGCCGAGCAACTGGTGGCCTGGGGGGCCAAGGTAAGGGTTCCCACCACCCTCAATTCAATCTCCGTGGACCAGCGTCGCTGGCGTGCACTGGGCATCGACGCCGCATTCGGCGAACCAGCCAGTGCACTCGGTGATGCCTACATGGCCATGGGCGCCCAGCTCAGTTTCACCTGTGCGCCCTACCTGCTGGACAGCGCACCCGCCCGAGGCGAGCAGATCGTCTGGGCGGAATCCAATGCGGTGGTCTACGCCAACAGCGTGCTTGGAGCACGCACCCTCAAATATCCCGATTACCTGGATATCTGCATCGCCCTCACCGGCCGTGCGCCCAGGGTCGGCTGTCACCTCGACGAGCACCGCATGGCCAGCCTGCAGATACAACTGCCAGAGCTCGCCGAGCTGGACGATGCCTTCTACCCGCTGCTCGGCTACCACGTCGGCCTGCTCTGCGGCAGCGGCATTCCGCTGGTACGCGGCCTGGAACAGGCTCAGCCGAGCCTGGACGATCTCAAGGCCTTTGGCGCCGCCTTCGCCACCAGCTCGGCAGCACCACTGTTCCATATCGCCGGGGTGACGCCGGAAGCCAGGCACCCGGAGAACGTTATCCACAGCGCCGAATCGACGCCCACCGAGCCGGTCACCCTCGCCGATCTACGGCGCAGCTGGGACGAACTCAACAGCGCTGATGAAGCCGAGGTAGGCCTGATCGCGCTCGGTAATCCGCACTTCTCGCTCAGCGAATTCGCCCACCTCGCGCACCTGTGCGTGGGCCGCAGCAAGCATGCTCAGGTAAGCCTGGTGATCACCTGCGGTCGAGCGATTCTCGAGCAGGCTCGCGCGGCCGGCTACCTGAGCGTGCTGGAAGCCTTCGGAGCGACGCTGGTGACCGACACCTGCTGGTGCATGCTCGGCGAGCCGGTGGTGCCGACCCGTTGCCGCACCCTGATGACCAACTCGGGCAAATACGCCCATTACGCGCCCGGGCTGGTCGGCCGTTCGGTGCACTTCGCCAGCTTGGCCGAGTGCGTCGACGCCGCCTGTTCGGGCCAGGCCAGCGGCCGTCTGCCGCGCTGGCTGCAACCGGCTTCCCCTGTGGAGAACCCCACGCATGTTTGATTACACCTTCCATTGGCGCCAGGCATTCAAGGCTCTGCCCGACATGCTCGCCGGCGCCTGGGTGACGTTCGAAACGGCCGCCCTGTCGATGATCTTCGGCGTGTTCATCGCCCTCGCCCTGACGGTGATGCGTGAGCTGAAGAACCCCGTGGCCCGCGGCTTCGCCAATGGCTGGGTATCCATCGCGCGCAACACGCCATCGCTGTTCCAGATCTACATCCTGTACTTCGGCCTGGGCTCGATGGGCTGGCACGTCAGCTCCTGGGTCGCCCTGCTGGCCGGCATCACCTTCAACAACGCCGGCTACCTGGCGGAAAACTTCCGTGGTGGCCTCAAGGCGGTGCCCGACACTCAGGTGCGTGCTGCCCGCTCGCTGGGCATGAGCGCCTTTCAGGCCTATCGGATGATCGTCGTGCCGCAGCTGCTGCGCATCGTCTTCTACCCGCTGACCAACCAGATGGTCTGGGCCGTGCTGATGACCTCGCTGGGGGTGATCGTCGGCCTCAACAACGACCTTACCGGCGTCACCCAGGACTACAACGTCAAGACCTTCCGCACCTTCGAGTTCTTCGCCATCGCGGCGGTGCTGTATTACCTGATCGCCAAGGCGATCGTAGCGGTTGCCCGGCTGCTGGCCTGGCGCCTGTTCCGTTACTGAGGAAGCACGCACATGTTCGATACCAGCTTCACCTGGAACGATTTCCTCTACCTGCTCGACGGTGCCTGGGTCACCCTGCAGCTGACCTTCTGGGCCATCCTGCTGGGCTCCTTCGCCGGCCTGCTGTTCGGTCTGTTGCGTGCCCTGCTGCCCCGCGCCACCCTGCCGCTGGCCTGGGTACTCGACGTGTTTCGCAGCGTGCCACTGCTCATCCAGTTCGTGCTGTTCAACTCGTTCAAGAGCATCGCCGGCATCGATATCAGTGCCTTCGCGGTGGGCTGCATCGTGCTGGGCATCTACGCCGCCGCCTACTTCACCGAGATCGTGCGGGCCGGTGTGCTGTCGGTGCCGTTCACCCTGCGCCGCGCCAGCCGCTCGCTGGGCATGAGCTATGTGCAGGACCTGCGCTACATCGTCCTGCCGATGGCCACGCGGGTGGCCTTCCCCGGCTGGCTGAACCTGGTGCTCAGCGTGATGAAGGACACCGCGCTGGTCATGTGGATCGGCATCGTCGAGCTGCTGCGCGCTTCGCAAACCATCGTTACACGCATTCAGGAGCCGCTGCTGGTGCTGTGCATCGCCGGCCTCATCTACTACGTCATGAGCCTGGTGGTCGCCCAACTGGGCGCCCGTCTGGAAAGAAGGTGGCAGGAAAATGATTGAGATCGACAACGTATACAAATCCTTCGGCGACCTCGAAGTGATCAAGGGCGTCAGCCTGACCGTCAACAAGGGTGAAGTGGTATCGATCATCGGCGGCTCCGGCTCCGGCAAATCGACCCTGCTGATGTGCATCAACGGCCTGGAGTCGATCAAGAGCGGCAGCATCCGCGTCGACGGCACCGAAGTGCACGCCCCGGGCACCGACATCAACAAGCTGCGGCAGAAGATCGGCATCGTGTTCCAGCAGTGGAACGCCTTCCCGCACCTCACGGTGCTGGAAAACGTCATGCTGGCGCCGCGCAAGGTACTCGGCCTGAGCAAGCAGGAAGCCGAGGCCATCGCCGTCCAGCAACTGACTCACGTGGGCCTGGGCGAGAAGCTCAAGGTGTTCCCCGGCAAACTGTCCGGCGGCCAGCAGCAGCGCATGGCGATCGCCCGCGCCCTGGCCATGAGCCCCGACTACATGCTGTTCGACGAGGCCACCAGCGCCCTCGACCCGCAGCTGGTCGGTGAAGTGCTCGACACCATGCGCATGCTCGCCGAAGACGGCATGACCATGGTGCTGGTGACCCACGAGATTCGCTTCGCCCGAGACGTGTCCGACCGTGTGGCGTTCTTCCGCAACGGCCTGGTGCACGAGATCGGCGCGCCCGAGCAGGTGCTCGGCAACCCGCAACGACCGGAAACCGCCGACTTCCTCAAGTCGGTTCACTAAAGAGGACTGCCCCGTGCGCTCCAGCAAAGTCATTCATGTGGTCAGCTGCCATGCCGAAGGTGAGGTCGGCGACGTCATCGTCGGCGGCGTCGCGCCACCACCTGGCGATACCCTGTGGCAGCAGTCGCGCTGGATCGAACAGGACGACTTCCTGCGTAACTTCGTGCTCAACGAACCGCGCGGTGGCGTGTTCCGTCACGTCAACCTGCTGGTGCCGGCGAAGAACCCCAAGGCGCAGATGGGCTGGATCATCATGGAGCCGGCCGATGTGCCGCCGATGTCCGGTTCCAACTCGCTGTGCGTGGCCACCGTACTGCTCGACAGCGGCATCCTGCCGATGACCGAACCGCAGACGCGCCTGACCCTGGAGGCCCCCGGCGGCCTGGTGGAAGTGATCGCCGACTGTCGCGACGGCAAGGCCGAGCGGGTCGAAGTGAAGAACGTACCCTCGTTCGCCGACAAGCTCGACGCCTGGATCGAGGTCGAAGGCCTGGGTTCGCTGCAGGTCGATACCGCCTACGGCGGCGACAGCTTCGTCATCGCCGATGCGCGCCACCTGGGGTTTGCCATCCAGGCCGATGAAGCAGCCGATCTGGTCGCCGTGGGCCTGCGCATCACCAAGGCCGCCAACGAGCAGCTCGGCTTCCAGCATCCGCTGAACCCGGACTGGAGCCATATCTCCTTCTGCCAGATCGCCGCTCCGGTGGTTCACGAGAACGGCATCGCCACGGGCGCCAATGCGGTGGTCATCCGCCCCGGCAAGATCGACCGCTCACCCTGCGGCACCGGCTGCTCGGCACGCATGGCGGTGCTGCATGCCAAGGGTCAGCTGGCGGTGGGCGAACGCTTCATCGGTCGCTCGATCATCGGTTCCGAATTTCACTGCCGCATCGACTCGCTGACCGACGTGGCCGGCCGTGCGGCGATCTACCCCTGCCTATCCGGCCGGGCGTGGATCACCGGCACTCACCAGCACCTGCTCGACCCGAGCGATCCCTGGCCAACGGGCTATCGCCTGTCGGACACCTGGCCGGTGGAGCTGAAGCTGTAAGGACCCGTTCATGAGAACTTGTTCATGATTTTTCAGCCCAGGCTCGTCGATTTTGGCAGCTCAGTGGCGAAAGCGTCCATCGGCGCAGTATCTGTGGGAGCGGGCCATGCCCGCGAAAAATCACGGGCATGGCCCGTTCCCACAATGGACCAGCGAAGGACGCTTCTGCCTTGTAGCTGCCGCTTCAGGTAAACAAAGATCGTGAACAGGCTCCAAGACCTGTTGAAAACTTGAAACTGCCGGTTCGCCGGCGCAACGAACCGGGCGCCATGCCCACCAACGGAAAACGGACGGCCTGCTACGGCCATCTGCTTTCGTATACGAAATACTTTTACCCTGCCCAGGAGGCAACACCATGAGCAGCAACATCTTCACTGGCACCATTCCCGCCCTGATGACCCCCTGCACCGCCGACCGCAAGCCGGACTTCGACGCCCTGGTGCGCAAGGGCAAGCAGCTGATCGAGGCCGGCATGAGCGCGGTGGTCTACTGCGGTTCCATGGGCGACTGGCCGTTGCTCACCGAAGCCCAGCGCCAGGAAGGGGTGGCACGCCTGGTCGCTGCCGGCATCCCGACCATCGTCGGCACCGGTGCGGTGAACAGCCGCGAGGCGGTTTCCCACGCCGCCCACGCCGCCAAGGTTGGCGCCCACGGCCTGATGGTCATCCCGCGCGTGTTGTCCCGTGGCGCTTCACCGGCCGCTCAGGAAGCGCACTTCGCCGCCATTCTCGAAGCCGCGCCAGAGCTTCCGGCGGTGATCTACAACAGCCCGTACTACGGCTTCGCGACCCGCGCCGAGCTGTTCTTCAAGCTGCGTCGCAAGTACGCCAACCTGATCGGCTTCAAGGAATTCGGCGGCGCCGCCGACATGCGCTACGCCGCCGAGCACATCACCTCGCAGGATGAGGACGTGATTCTCATGGCCGGCGTCGACACCCAGGTGGTGCACGGCTTCGTCAATTGCGGCGCGACTGGCGCCATCACCGGTATCGGCAACGCCCTGCCGCGCGAAGTGCTGCAACTGGTCGAGCTGAGCAAGAAGGCCGCCAAGGGCGACGCCGTTGCCCGCCGCCTTGCCCTGGAGCTGTCCGAGGCGCTGAACGTGCTGTCGTCCTTCGACGAAGGCACCGACCTGGTTCTCTACTACAAGCACCTGATGGTACTGGGCGGCGACCAGGAATACGCCCTGCACTTCTACGAAACCGATGCCCTCAGCGACGCCCAGCGTAACTATGCGGAGACGCAGTACAGGCTGTTCCGCCAGTGGTACGCCAACTGGTCGGCCGAAAACAACGCCGCCTGATCGCTGCAAGTCGGCCGGGTGCCTCCAGCGCATCCGGCCGAGCGGGCTCGTGTCCATCGACCGCTTGCCGATTTCGCCGAACAGATTCGTTTGCCTGCCGGCAGCCGCTATCCCGTTCGCGCGTCTTTACCGTTCACCGGTCAGGCCCTGACACTGCCGAGTTTGACGCCCTGCCAACGCCTGCGCCTCCGATCGCGATACCGGAATTGAGCGACTCGGTGCAGTGCACAGACATGGCAGACTTGCGCAACTTATCAGACATCGTACAATCAAAGCCTTTCCGTACGTGTTCATACGTCACCAACAGGAGCTAACAATGCCCGCTACCATCGGCCACAACATCATCGGCGGCGCGTACAGCGCAGCCGGCTCCGTAGTCCACAAGAGTCACGACGCCACCACTGGCGAAGCCCTTTCCTACGACTTCATCCAGGCCACTCCTGAAGAAGTCGATGCCGCTGCCAAAGCCGCCGCTGCCGCCTACCCCGCTTACCGCAGCCTGTCCGCGGCCAAGCGCGCCGATTTCCTCGACGCCATCGCCGACGAGCTGGATGCCCTGGGTGACGACTTCGTTGCCACCGTTACCCGCGAAACCGCCCTGCCGACCGCCCGGATCCAGGGCGAGCGTGGCCGTACCAGCGGCCAGATGCGCCTGTTCGCCAAAGTGCTGCGTCGCGGCGATTTCTACGGCGCGCGTATCGACCGCGCCCTGCCGGATCGCCAGCCGCTACCGCGCCCGGATCTGCGCCAGTACCGCATCGGCCTCGGCCCGGTTGCCGTGTTCGGCGCCAGCAACTTCCCGCTGGCCTTCTCCACCGCTGGCGGTGACACCGCTTCCGCGCTGGCCGCTGGCTGCCCGGTGGTATTCAAGGCCCACAGCGGCCACATGGCTACCGCTGCATTCGTGGGCGAAGCCATCCTGCGCGCTGCCGAGAAAACCGGCGCGCCGAAGGGCGTGTTCAACATGATCTACGGCAGCGGCGTCGGTGAGACTCTGGTCAAGCACCCGGCCATCCAGGCCGTTGGCTTCACCGGTTCGCTGAAAGGCGGTCGCGCCCTGTGCGACATGGCTGCAGCGCGCCCGCAACCGATCCCGGTGTTCGCCGAGATGAGCAGCATCAACCCGGTCATCCTGCTGCCGGAAGCCATCAAGGCCCGTGGCGAGAAGATCGCTGGCGAGCTGGCAGGTTCGGTGGTCATGGGCTGCGGTCAGTTCTGCACCAACCCTGGCCTGGTGATCGGTGTTCGTTCGCCTGAGTTCAGCGCCTTCCTGGAAAGCTTCACCGCCAAGATGGCCGAGCAGCAGCCGCAGACCATGCTCAACGCTGGCACCCTGAAGAGCTACGTGAAAGGCCTGGAAGCGCTCAACGCACATTCCGGCATCACGCACCTGACCGGTGCCAAGCAGGAAGGCAACCAGGCTCGCCCGCAACTGTTCAAGGCCGACGTCAGCCTGCTGCTGAACGGCGACGAGCTGCTGCAGGAAGAAGTCTTCGGTCCGACCACCATCGTCGTCGAAGTGGCTGACAAAGCCGAGCTGCTGGCGGCCATCAATGGCCTGCATGGTCAGTTGACCGCCACCCTGCTCACCGAGCCGGGCGATCTGGCCGGTAGCGAAGAGCTGTTCGCGCTGCTCGAGCAGAAAGTCGGCCGCGTGCTGTTCAACGGCTACCCGACTGGCGTGGAAGTCTGCGACTCCATGGTCCACGGCGGCCCGTACCCGGCGACTTCCGACGCCCGTGGTACGTCGGTCGGTACCCTGGCCATCGATCGCTTCCTGCGCCCGGTTTGCTACCAGAACTGCCCGGATGCGCTGCTGCCCGACGCCCTGAAGAACGCCAACCCGCTGGGCATCGCCCGTCTGGTCGATGGCGCCAGCAGCCGCGACGCGCTGTAAGAAACGGCTCGGCGCTCCGGCGCCGGCCCGCTCTGCGCGGTAAAGAGAAAGCCGACCTCAGGGTCGGCTTTTTTGTGGACGGTGGATTGGCGTTGTACTCGTGTGTCGCCGCGCTCGAACCGGGCTATGGCAGAGGGCATTTGCGCGGATCTACTGTGGGAGCGGGCGGAGTCCGTGCGCGCGAAATCGCGGGCATGGCCCGCTCCCACGAACGTGCGATGCGCACCGATCAACTCGTAGGGTGGATAACGCGAAGCTTATCCACCAGCGATCGCGCCGTGAGCGCAGTCAACTGCCAGCCTCGAGGCGCTTGCGCGAAAACCCTGTCGCTCACGACTACCCCCAGGTCGCACTCGAATCCCGCCACGGCGGGCGAGCCACGTACGTTATCCACAGATGGACGCCAAGGCCCGGGCCAGGCGCGTTCGCACGCTGGACAACTGCGCGGAGGCAGCCATGACCGTCACCACTTATCCACAACAGGCTACGCATGTCGACCTCGGCACCCTGCGCAAGGTGATCGCCGCGTCGGCCATCGGCAACTTCGTCGAATGGTTCGACTTCGCCGTCTATGGCTTCCTGGCCGTGACCATCGCCGCGCTGTTCTTTCCACAGGGTGATCCGGCCCTGGCGTTGCTGCAGACCTTCGCGGTATTCGCCGTGTCGTTCGCACTGCGCCCGCTGGGCGGCATCGTGTTCGGCATCCTGGGAGACCGCATCGGCCGCAAGCGCGTGCTGTCGATCACCGTGCTGCTGATGGCCGGCGCCACCACCCTGATCGGCCTGCTGCCCACCTATGCCAGCATCGGCCTGGTCGCGCCGCTGCTGCTGGCCCTGGCGCGCTGCCTGCAGGGCTTCTCTGCGGGCGGCGAGTACGCGGGCGCCTGCGCCTTCGTCATGGAGCACGCGCCAACCGAACAGAAGGCCCGTTATGGCAGCTTCGTACCCGTCTCCACCTTCGCGGCCTTCGCCTGTGCGGCGGGCCTGGTGTTCGGCCTGGGCCTGTGGCTGGACGAAACGCAGATGCAGGCCTGGGGCTGGCGCGTACCCTTCCTGATCGCCGCACCGCTGGGCCTGGTGGGTTTGTACATGCGCCTGCGCCTGGATGAATCGCCCGCATTCCAGGCCCTGGCCGCGCAAGCGCACCCGGAGCACTCGCCACTGCGCGAAACCTTGCGTGAGCACGGCGCCACCGTGCTGTGCCTGTCAGCCTTCATCTCCGCCACGGCGCTGTCGTTCTACATGTTCACCACCTACCTGACCACCTACATGCAGGTGGTCGGCGGCGCGGCGAGGCCCACGGCACTGCTCGCCAGCCTCATGGCACTGCTGTTCGCCGCCTTGCTGTGCCCCTTCGTGGGCCGCTATTCGGATCGCGTGGGCCGCCGCCGAACCATCCTCACCGCTGGCGTGGCATTGATCGTCGCGGTCTATCCGGCCTTCACCCTGGCTGCCTCGGGCAGCCTGCTGGCCTCGGCCCTCGGCGCCATGCTGCTGGCCGTCGGCGCGGTGATCTGCGGGGTGGTAACCGCCGTGCTGCTCTCCGAACAATTCCCCACCCGCGTGCGTTACACCGCCTCGGCCTTCACCTACAACCTGGCCTACACGGTGTTCGGCGGCACTGCACCACTGGTCGCCACCTGGCTCATCGAAGTGACCGGCAACCGCATGTCGCCGGCCTTTTACCTGATCGCCATCGCCCTGCTGGCTCTGGTAGGCGGCCTGTCGCTACCGGAGTCGTCGAAGCGTTCGCTGGAAGACCCGATGTCGTAAGGCAGCGTTATGATGGGCGCCCTCCTCGTTCCAATGGGTGCCCCCATGCGACTCGATCCCGTACATGAACCCGACGGCCGCCTGCTCGGCCAATGCTACCGGCTGCACCAGCCGGCCTCGCTGGAAGAGCTACTGAGCGCCTATGACGATGTGCCCGACGGACATCGCCATCTGTTCACCCTGGATGACCTGGGTCAAGCGCTCTACACCGCGATGCATGCGAGCAACCGCCATGATCTGGACAGCGGCGACTGGCTGCAGGAGGCGGGGATCGCCGCGAGCTGGCTGGAAGATGGCTATCCACGGGACGACCTGTCGCTGCAGCAGCGACTGCACATCCGTCGCCAGGGGTTTGAACGCACGATGCAGGAAACCTCCTTCGACGACCTGTTCGCCAAGGATCTGCGTGTGGATGAAGACAGCCTCGCCGACCTGGTGGCTGCCAATACCGACCTGGTCTCGGTGCTTGATGATGAATGCTATCTGCTGCGGATTCCCGTACAGCGCGCCTGCGAGGCCATCTACGGCTTCGCCAATGGCTACTTTTCCAGCGACCTGTCGCCTCAGGAGAATTTCCGCCTGGCCGAGCATCTGGAAAACCACTACGGCTATGCCCTGTTCGGCATCGGCGCCAGCCTCATCGCCTTTCGTCGCTCACGGGCCCTGGATCAGGCGCAGACCGCCAGCCTGCTCGATCTGCTGAGCCGCCTGTATGCCCGCGAGGACAATGGGGCGCAGGTTCGGGCACTGTTCGCGGACAGTATCGAGAACCGCGAGCTGCTGGTGCTGCGCTACACCGAATGACCGGGTGAAATCAGATCGGCAGCAGATCCGTCTCGACGCCAGCGCTCGACTCATCGCGGTTGCCCGATTGCATGGCCAACAGACGCGCCAGCGTCGTATCGATTTCGATGAAGTCGGGTCGGGCACTGACCTGCGGTTGCTGGCAACGCATCACCAGCTCTTCCAGCAGCGCCGCGTAGAGCGCGGGCACTTCGCTTCGGGTGAGCAACTCTTCGAGCAGAATGCCAAAGGCGCGCACCTCGATGCGCTGCACGGCTGCGTGTTGCCAGGGGGCCGCCGGGGGCTGGAACGACGCGGCACCGAAGTCACCGAGCAGCACCTCGCCAGCGTCATCGAGCAGGATGTTGTGGCCGTAGAGGTCGCCGTGGGAAATGCCCTGCGCATGCAGGTGACGCAACGCCGAGGCGATGCCGCAGACCACTCGCAACGCCTGAGCGAAGGGCGCCCGCCAGGCTGACGGATAGGTGTCACGGCTGCAGCTCTCCAGGCTCGGCGGCCCGGCCAGGGTGCTGAACCGCGGATCGACGAGGCCCAGTAGCAGCCCCTGCTCGCCTTCGGGTGCCGCAGCGAGACGCCCGAGTACGTCGATCAGATTCGGGTGGCGCCCGGCGGCGAGGCAGGCGCGCATTTCGCTGTCCGGGGTACCGTCGCTGGTCATCTGGCCCTTGAACAGTTTGAGCGCCACGGCCTCGCACGCGCCATCCGGCCGCTGCCAGCGGGCATGGTGAATGATGCCGGACGCGCCCTGACCCAGCACCTCACCCACCTGCAACTCCTGCCACGGCACCTCGGGTGCCAGGGACTCGAATGCCGCACTGCTGTCGAAAGGATTACCGGCGTAGGCCAGCCAGGCCAGGCGGGGCAGATCCAGCAGCGCATCCGGCAAGCCGGGTAGTCGATTGGCGGCGATGCGCAGCAACTCCAGCTTCTCCAGGCGCGCCAGGCTGGCGGGCAATGCACTCAGGCGATTGCCGGCGAGCATCAGTTTCTGCAGTTCGACGCAGTCGCCGAGGGCTTCAGGCAGACTCTCCAGGCAGTTGTCGGTCAGGATCAGCCAGCGCAGGTGCGGAGGTAGGGCCTTCTCGGACAACTCACGAATACGGTTGGACTTGAAACCCACCATGCGCAACGACAGGCAGCGACCCACCGACTCCGGCACATGCTCGAAGCGATTGTTGGAGCAGAACAACACCTGCAGACGATGCAGCCGGTGCAGGTCGTGGGGCAAATCGCTCAGCAGGTTGCCGCTCAGGTTGAGCACTTCGAGGCTGTCGGCCAGCGTGTAGATTTCCTCGGGAAACCGCTCCAGCGCGGCGCACAGGTCGAGACGGGTGATGCCATGGAGCTGGCCGGCACGCAATTGATCGAGGGTATGCATGCTGGCGCAGGCTCGGGCAGGAAGGAGCCTGCCATTCTAAGCGATCATGGCCCTTGGCCACCCAGTGCCCAGAAGAAAAATTTCCCGTTTGCCGAACAGTTGTCCAAAGGCATGCATCGCGACAGGTCAGCGGCGGGGTCAGCGCCGTATCACGGGCCTAGGGCCTGTTAACACTACCGCACGACCGCGCCGGAGCCCGTTTTGCCGCGAGGCAAGGCACGAGCCGCGAAGTTTAGCGGGCTAAATGAGCCGGCGAGAAACGCCGTATCGCGGCAAAACGGGCCCGGCCCTGTGGGTTGTGCGAAAAATCTCGCCATGCGTTGTTGGAGGACTTGGCAAGGGAACAACCATTCCCTGCGTCCTCCGCCTAGCCTGGCGAGATTTTGCGCAGCAACGCGGCTTGCGCGGTAGCGTTAACAGGCCCTAACGAGTCGATGTGCCGGTACTCGGCGCCCAGCTCATCTGCCAGTTGCGCAGCGCGGCCCAGACGGATCGGCGCGCATTCGATATCCACCAGTGTCGCCGGACAGGGGCTGGGCGGCAGGGCTGGCCATTCCCGCAAGCGCCCGTCGGTGACCACCAGCAGGCGTTGCTCCTCACCCGGCTTGAGACGCTGGCGCCGCTGCAGCCAGCCATGGGCGTCCTGCAATGCCGGGATCAACGGGCTGCCGCCACCGGCCCCGAGCTCCACCAGCCATTGTTGCAGAGCGCCGGACGCCTTCTGGCCCTGCCAGTGCCATTGCGGTCGTGTTCCCTGGGCGTCCAGCACGGCGATCCGCGCACGCTCGCGGTAGGCCCGCTCGAAGACTTCGGCGAGCAACCCCTTAGCCTTGCCCAGCGCACCGTGACGCCGGGTCGAGGCCGACGCATCGACGACGATCAGCCATAGCTGTGTCGGTGCGCTGCTTCGGGACCGATGCTGCAAATCCGCACGACGCTTCGGCTTGCCTTGCAACAAGGTGGCAAGCCAGTCGATGGCGCCGCTGGCACCACGCTGCCTGGCACCACGGCGGCCCTGTGCCTGTTTGCCGGGGGCCGGCTTCGCATCCATCCCCGCTCTGGCACGCGGGGGGATGCCTAGGGCTTTTTTGCCCAGCGCGGCGGTTCACGGCGCTCGCCGGCGGTCTGCGCTTGCGGCGGCAACTCGCCCCACTGACCGTCGCCCGCTGCGGGCTGCTCGCTCGGCGCCTGGGCGGGAGGGCTGGCCGGCGGCTGAGCCTGCTGCCGGGGGGGCGTGTGCCGACGGCGATGGCGCAGCACGAAGTCCTCGACCGCATCGATATCCACAGGCTCGATGCCAGCCGCGCCACGCCATGCCGCATGGGCGCGGGCCGCGCGCAGCCAGACCAGGTCGGCGCGCAAGCCATCGACACCGGCCTCGAAACAGCGCTCGGTGATCGCCTCCAATGCCTGATCGTCGAGCGCGATGCGCGCTACCTGAGCACGGGCCTGTTCACACCGCTCGGCCAGTGCCGCCTGCTGCTCGGCCCACTGCGCGATGAACGCCTGGGGGTCGGCATCGAAAGCCAGGCGGCGGCGGACGATGTCGGCCCGCGCCCCCGGTTGCGGCTGGCCATCCAGCGCCAGGTTGAGGCCGAAGCGGTCGAGCAGTTGCGGGCGCAGCTCGCCCTCTTCGGCGTTCATGGTGCCGATCAGGATGAAGCGCGCACTGTGGCGATGAGAGATACCGTCACGCTCGACATGATTGACGCCACTGGCTGCCGCATCGAGCAGCAGATCGACCAGATGATCGGGCAGCAGATTGACTTCATCCACATACAGCACCCCACCATCGGCCTTGCTCAGCAGGCCGGGCGAGAACTGCGCGCGGCTTTCGCCAAGGGCAGCGTCCAGATCGAGCGTACCGACAATGCGCTCCTCGCTGGCCCCCAGCGGCAGGGTAACGAACACGCCGCTCTCCAGCAGCTCGGCCAGGCCGCGGGCCAGGGTCGATTTGGCCATGCCCCGCGGGCCTTCGATCAGCACCCCGCCGATTGCCGGATCGACCGCCACCAGGCACAGCGCCAACTTCAGCGAGTCGGCACCGACCACGGCGGCAAGGGGGAAGTGGGCGTTATCGGTCATGGCGCAATCCGGCTGAGCAAAGCCGCCATTGTAGCAGCGGGCGGTCGAATCCCACCCCGCTGTTCTGCTATGGTCGGCGGTTTCGCGATGCTGTCGCGTGCGATTTATCCAGGGAGACTCAGATGCGCCTGTGCATTTTCTGCGGTTCCAATGCGGGCACCAATCCCGTCTATATCGAGGCGGCTACCCGCCTCGGCCAAACGCTGGCCAAAGCCGGCATCGGCCTGGTGTATGGCGGCGCGTCCGTCGGTCTGATGGGCGCCGTGGCCGACGCGGCGCTGGAGGCCGGTGGCGAGGTGATCGGCGTGATTCCGCGTTCGCTGTGGGAAAAGGAAGTGGCCCACACCGGCCTCGATGACCTGCGAATCGTCGACTCCATGCATCAGCGCAAAGCGCTGATGGCCGAATTGTCCGATGGTTTCATCGCCCTGCCGGGCGGCGTCGGCACCCTCGAAGAACTGTTCGAGGTGTGGACCTGGGCACAACTGGGCCACCACCGCAAACCCTGCGCACTGCTCAACATCAATGGCTACTACGACCGCCTCAGCGCCTTCCTCGACCACATGGTCGACGAAGCCTTCGTCAAGGCGCCGCACCGCGAGATGCTGATCGTCGAACAGGACATCGACGCACTGCTGAAGGCGATCAACGGCTATGAAGCGCCGCAGGTGGGCAAATGGATCGGCCGGCAGGAAACCTGATGAACGAGCAACCACGCCTGGGTTGTGGGGCGGCCATCGTGCAGGACGGGCGCCTGCTGCTGGGGGTTGCCCGGCGGCAAGGTGGACTGGCTGGAGCCGGTCGAGCAGGCGGTACGCCGCGAGATCGAGGAAGAACTCGCCATCCGCCTGACGTCACTGAGGCTGCTCTGCGTGGTCGATCAGATCGATGCGCAGCGCGGCGAGCACTGGCTGGCGCCGGTCTATCTGGCCGATACCTTCGAGGGTGACGTACGCAACGTCGAGCCCGACAAACACGACGACATCGGCTGGTTCGCGCTGGACAGTCTGCCCGAGCCGCTGACCGTGGCGACCTGCCGCGCATTGCCCGCGCTCAACCGACAGCGCTTGCAATCGACCACCGCGATGAATTAACGTCGAGCCCATTCAACGGAGCCGCACATGTCCACTTCCCCGATCCTGAACGCCACCCGCCTCGATGCAGCCTGCATCGTGATCGCGCGTGCCCAGGCATCCGTGGTCGCAGCGGCCTCGTATTTTTATGGGTATTGGTTTAGCCACAGGCGCGCCTGATACCCCACAGGCGCCCTAGCAACTCAGGGTCGCCACCAGACAGTTTCTCGAAACCCCCGGTCGGCCTCCCGACCGGGGGTTTTGTTTTTTCCGGCACATCGATTGTTCACAGAGGATTTCACCATGACCGCCTACACCACCTACCAAAACGATTACCGCTACAGCTGGCGATTTACCGGCGCTCACGCCGCTCAACCACTCAATCGAACATCCCATCGAGCCAGATAGTGCGCCGCGCGCGGTAACGTCCGCGCCGGCCGAGGAAACCACCATGTCCGTAGCCGTCAATTCCCGCTCCACCGCCAAACCCGCCGATCTGCATCTGGTCGACACCAAGACCCGCCGCCAGACCTCGCCGTTGCCCAGCGCCACCCAGTTGCGCGAAGAGCTGCCACTCTGCGCTGCGCTCGCGCGCCAGGTGCAGCAACAGCGCCACTCGATCCGCGCCATCCTCGATGGTCACGACCCACGTCTGCTGGTAGTGGTCGGCCCCTGCTCCCTGCACGACGACGCCGCCGTACTCGAATACGCCGAGCGCTTGGCCGCCCTCAGCCAACGAGTGGGTGATCGTCTGCTACTGGTGATGCGCGCCTACGTCGAAAAACCGCGCACCACGGTGGGCTGGAAGGGGCTGGTCTACGACCCGGCGCTGGATGGCAGCGGCGACATGGCCGAAGGCCTGCGCCGCTCGCGAAAATTGATGCTGCGCATGCTCGAGCTTGGCCTGCCACTGGCCAGCGAGATTCTGCAGCCGCTGGTGGCTGGGTACTTCGACGACCTGCTCGGCTGGGCGGCGATTGGCGCACGCACCAGTGAATCCCAGGTGCACCGCGAGCTGGTCAGCGGTCTGGAGATGCCGGTGGGCTTCAAGAACGGCACCGACGGCAGCCTCGGCATCGCCTGCGACGCCATGCGCTCGGCGGCCCATGCGCACCAGCACTTCGGCGTCGATGGCCACGGCCGGCCAGCGCTGGTGCAGACCCACGGCAACCCGGACACCCATCTGGTGCTGCGCGGCGGCCACGGCGCGCCGAACTACGACGCTGCCAGCATCGCCATTGCCCGCGCCGAGCTGGAGCGCCAGGGCATCGCGCCACGGATCATGGTCGACTGCAGCCACGCCAACAGCGGCAAGAACCCGCTGCGCCAGCCCGACGTGCTGCGCAGCGTGCTCGACCAGCGCCTGGCCGGCGACGGCGCCCTGCGTGCGGTGATGATCGAAAGCCACCTGCTCGATGGCGCTCAGAGCCTCGGTGGCGAGCTGCGCTACGGTGTATCGATCACCGACGGCTGCCTCGGCTGGACCGGCACCGAGCGCATGCTGATCGACGCCGCCGTGCGCATGCGTCATCTGGTCTAACGCCAGGCGCAGCGATACCCAGGACACTCTCCCGGGTGTCGCTGCACTCGACCCGAGCGAATGACGCATCATCGATCAGGCCCTCTGAAACGCCCAGCCCTGCGTTGTCCACCCTTGCGATCGTGAAGCGGTGGACGGATCGGGCTGCGTAGGTGAAGCGTCGTCCACCCTACGCCTGAAGGCAGCTTCGAGGCGATAGCAGCCGTTCGTAGTCGGGGGCCAATTGGTGGGCTAAAGCCCACCCTACAGCCGCGCATCTAGCCGTAGGGTGGGCTTTAGCCCACCAAATCGAAGGTCCGCTTTCGCCACTTTTCAGCCAACGCGCCAAAAACCTCAGCGTTCTTCACTGTCGAGGAGCAGGTTTTCGAGGGCTTCGCGATAGTCGCCCGGCTCCTGCCACATGCCGCGCTGCTGGGCTTCGAGCAGACGTTCGATGATGTCCTGCAGGGCACCGGGGTTGTGCTGCTGGATGAAGTCGCGGGTGTCTCTGTCCATCAGGTAGGCGTCGGTGAGCAGGGCGTACTGATGGTCATCGACCAGCTCGCTGGTGGCGTCGAAGGCGAACAGGTAGTCGATGGTCGCGGCCAGCTCG
This sequence comes from Pseudomonas sp. SZ40, assembly GCF_052958135.1. Taxonomy (NCBI): domain Bacteria; kingdom Pseudomonadati; phylum Pseudomonadota; class Gammaproteobacteria; order Pseudomonadales; family Pseudomonadaceae; genus Pseudomonas; species Pseudomonas sp. SZ40. The sequence goes on from NZ_JBQWIF010000006.1 coordinate 130,368, forward strand.
AACGCACCTTTGTAGCCGTGGCGCTTCATGCCTTCGATCCACTTCGGGTTGGCCGCACGGGCGCGCACCACGCGGGCCAGCTCCTGCTTGAGGGTGCGGATGCGCGGCGTATCGGGCTGGCTGTTGTCGCCGTGGTAGCTGGCTACCTTGGCCCCCCGCAGGGTTTCCACCGCCGCCAGCATGCCGCCCTGAAACTGGTAATAGTCGTTGGAGTCGAGGATGTCGTGCTCGCGGTTGTCCTGGTTGTGCAGCACCGCCTGCAGATGCTCCAGGCGCTCGGCGAACTGGCCCCGTGCGGGCGTACCTTCGCTGCCTTTGCCGTAGGCGTAGCCGCCCCAGTTCAGGTACACCTCGGCAAGATCCGCGCGGCTCTCCCAGAGGCGCTCTTCGATGGCGTTCTGCACGCCAGCACCATAGGCGCCGGGCTTGGCGCCGAAGATCCGCCAGCCGGCCTGACGCCGTGCCTCGAGCTCGTCCAGCCCACCATCCTGCAGCGCCAGGGCTTCCTGCCAGACCCGCGCTGACAGCGGGTTCATGTCCGGCGACTCGTCCAGATCGGCGACCGCCTGCACGGCGTCATCGAACAGGCGGATCAGGTTGGCGAAGGCATCACGGAAGAAGCCGGAGACCCTCAGGGTCACGTCGACACGCGGACGCCCGAGCTGCTCGAGGGGCAGCACGTCGAAGCGCTCGACCCGCTGGCTACCCGCCTGCCATACCGGGCGCACGCCCATCAGGGCCATGGCCTGGGCGATATCATCGCCACCGGTACGCATGGTCGCGGTGCCCCACACCGACAGGCCGAGCTGGCGCAAGTGGTCGCCTTCGTCCTGCAGGTGACGTTCGAGCAGGCGGTCGGCAGCCTGCACGCCGAGGCGCCAGGCCGTGGGCGTAGGCAGGTTGCGCACGTCCACGGAATAGAAATTGCGCCCGGTGGGCAGTACGTCGAGCCGCCCACGACTCGGCGCGCCGCTCGGGCCGGAGGGCACGAAGCGGCCATCGAGGGCATCGAGCAGGCCATGCATTTCGGCATCGCCACAGGCGTCCAGCAGCGGCGCGATATGGCTGCGCAGGGTGTGCAGCACTGCGTCACTGCTCGGGCCAGCGGACCGCTCACCCTCGATCAGCCGTAACCCCAGCAGCTCCAGGCGCTCCCGGGTATCGCCCAGAGTGCGCCAGGGCTCATCGCTCAGATCAGCCAAAATTTTCGGGCGCGGGCCCGTCCACGGCGCGGCCATGTCGCAATCGAGGGGGTCGAAGTCCAGCGCCAGGTCATGGGCCAGGGCACGCAGCAGGCTGGCATTGCCGCCCTGGCCATCGCCGCGAGGGATGCGCAGCAGGGCCAGCAGGGTGTCGCGGCGCAGCGTGCCGGCCGGTGATTCGCCGAACACATGCAGGCCATCGCGAATCTGCGACTCCTTGAGGTCGCACAGGTAGGCGTCGAGCTGCGGCAACCAGCTGGCGGGGTCGTCATTGAGCTGCAAGCCCAGCTCACGATCGAGGCTGGCCTCGCGGACCTTCTGCAGAATCTCGCCGCGCAGCTCACCGGCGCGGCGCAGATCGAGCTGGCTGGCGTCGTAGTACTCATCGGCCAGACGCTCCAGATCGCGCAGCGGACCGTAACTCTCGGCGCGGGTCAACGGCGGCATCAGGTGGTCGATGATCACCGCCTGTGTGCGGCGCTTGGCCTGGGCACCTTCGCCAGGATCGTTGACGATGAAGGGGTAGATGTTCGGCAGGGCACCGAGGATCGCCGTCGGCCAGCAGCTTTCGGACAGGCCGACGCTCTTGCCCGGCAGCCACTCCAGGTTGCCGTGCTTGCCGACATGGATCACCGCCTGGGCAGCGAACACCTGGCGCATCCAGCAATAAAAGGCCAGGTAGCCATGCGGTGGCACCAGATCGGGGTCGTGATAAACCGCCGCCGCATCCACCTGATAACCCCGCGCCGGCTGGATGCCGACGAAGGTCAGACCGAAACGCAGGCCGGCGATCATCAGCCGACCCTCGCGGAACATCGGGTCGTTTTCCGGTGCGCCCCAACGCTCCAGCACCGCCTGGCGATTGGCCTCGGGCAAGGCTGCGAAGAACTGCTGGTAGGCGTCCAGGGCCAGGCTTTGCGCACAGGGCCGCAGGTCGAGGTTGTCGAGATCGTTGGTCACGCCACCGAGCAACTGATGGATCAGCGCGGTGCCGCTGTCCGGCAAGGCCTCTACCGGGTACCCCCGCTGCTGCAAGGCCTGGAGGATATTCAGGGCCGCCGCCGGGGTGTCCAGGCCGACACCGTTGCCGATGCGCCCGTCGCGGGTTGGGTAGTTGGCCAGCACCAGGGCAACACGCTTGTGCGCAGCAGGCGTGCGCTGCAACTCACACCAGCGCCGCGCCAGTTCGGCGACGAAATCCATGCCAGGCAGGTGCGCGCGGTAGCAGACCACATCGCTCTGGCTACGCTCGCTGCGCCAGGCCAGGCCCTTGAAACTGATCGGCCGGGTGATCAGTCGGCCGTCCAGCTCCGGCAGCGCGATATGCATGGCCAGGTCACGGGGGCCAAGGCCTTGAGCGTTACCTTGCCACTGCTCTTCGCTGTCCAGCGCGCAAAGCGCCTGCAGCACCGGCACATCACGGCGGAACGGCCGCGCCTGGGGCGACTCCGGGTTGGATTGTGCGAAACCGGTGGTGTTGAGGATCACGCTCACGCCAGCTTCGTCCAGCCAATCCTCGACCTGCGCCAGGCAGGCAGCCTCCTTGAGGCTGGCCACGGCGATGGGCAATGGATTGAGGCCCTGGGCCTGCAGCCGCTGGCAGAAGGTGTCGACGAAGGCGGTGTTGGCGGCCTGCACATGGGTGCGGTAGAACAGCAGCGCGGCAACGGGCGCATCCGGCTGCCAGCTGGCACGCCAATCCTGCAGCGACGCATTGCCCAGGTGCGGGTGATACAGGCCGACCCGCGGTAGCGCTCGGGGAGGCTGGCTGCCGTAACGCCGGCCAAGATAGCGATCAGCGATGCAATGGAAAAACTGCCGCGCGTTATCCACACCACCCTGACGAAGGTATTGCCAGAGCCGCTCGGCGTCTTCGCCGGCGACATTGCCCAAGCCGGTCAATTCCGGATCGGGGCTGTCGTCGCCAGGCACCAGAATCAGCGTCTTGCCCTGCCCCGCCAGCTCCACCAGCCGCTGGATGCCATAGCGCCAGTAACTGACACCGCCGTGCACGGAAATCAGAATGACCTTGGCATGCTGCAGGACCTTCTCGACGTAGAAGTCCACCGAGGCGTTGTTACTCAGCTGCGCCGGGCTGGCCAGGCGCAGGCTGGGGTAATCCTCGGGCAGATGACGGGCGACCTCGGCCAGCAGCGACAGGTGCGAATCACCGGTGCACAGCACCACCAGCTCGGCGGGGGTCTGGCCGAGGTCGGCGATGCTGTCGGCCGGCAGCGACTGGCCGGGCTGGGTGCGCAGGAGGTGCATATTCTCGCCTAAGGCATCGCCCGCAAGCGGGCTCCTACGCGAACCGCAGGAGCCCGCTTGCGGGCGATCATGGTTATACCAGCGCCGCTTTCAGCTCAGCCGCGATGGCCGTGTGGTCGAGCTCCTGGCCGATCACGATCAGGCGGGTAACCCGCGCTTCATCGGCCTTCCAGGCGCGGTCGAAATGCTTGTCGAAACGCAGGCCGACCCCTTGCAGAAGCAGACGCATGGGTTTGTTCGGCACGGCGACGAAGCCCTTGATGCGCAGGATGCCATGTTTGCCGACCACATCCTTCAGCGCGGCCAGCAGGCGGGCTTCATCGGCTTCCGGTAGTTCCACGTGGAACGAGTCGAACTCGTCGTGATCGTGGTCTTCGTCTTCATTGTCGTGGTGAGTCTTGCGGCCTTCAATGTGCAACTCGGTCTCGCTGTTCAGGCCCAGCAGCACATTGAGCGGCAACGAACCGCCATGGGCCTCCACCACCTTGACCGCTGGCGGCAGCTCTTCGCCGACTTCGGCGCGCACCGCTGCCAGGGTCTCGGCATCGAGCAGATCGGCCTTGTTGAGGATCACCAGATCGGCGCTCGCCAGTTGGTCGGCGAACAGTTCGTGCAGGGGCGACTCATGATCGAGGTTGGGGTCGAGCTTGCGCTGGGCATCGACCTGATCGGGGAAGGCAGCGAAGGTGCCGGCAGCCACCGCCGGGCTGTCGACCACGGTGATCACCGCATCGACGGTGCAGGCGTTGCGGATTTCCGGCCAGTTGAAGGCCTGGACCAGTGGCTTGGGCAGGGCCAGGCCGCTGGTTTCGATCAGGATATGGTCGAGGTCGCCGCGACGCTCCACCAGTTCGCGCATCACCGGGAAGAACTCTTCCTGCACGGTGCAGCACAGACAGCCGTTGGCCAGTTCGAAAACCCGACCGTTGGCTTCTTCCTCGGTGCAGCCGATGGTGCATTGCTTGAGGATCTCACCGTCGATACCCAGTTCGCCGAACTCGTTGACGATCACCGCAATGCGACGGCCCTCGGCGTTTTCAAGCATGTGCCGCAGCAAGGTGGTCTTACCAGCACCGAGGAAGCCGGTGACGATGGTGACGGGTAGTTTGGCGAGCGTTTTCATGATTGGCCCTGCGTCTGAATGAACGGCGAGCGGGCAATAGGATGGCAGGCGCCAGCCGAGGCTGGCGAAGGCATCACCGGATCACCCCGCCCGGTTGTCGAAAGCGTTATCGAGGCAGGTCTCCTGGCTCACAGGTCATGGCGCGTAGCCGGCCTTCCCGGTTTCCCAGTGGCGATTGGCGATGCGCTCGCTGCTTACAGTTGCGGGGGCAGCCACGGCTTGCCGTGTTCCCTCTTAGCTCCATACCTATCGATGGAGAACCTCGAAGAGCACAAGGCTACGCAGAGCCTGCGACACGGTCAATCGCTAGGGTCCGTGGACGTTTCAGCGCGGTCGTGCTGAAACGTCCACAGAGCCTGAATCTGCAACATATTGACGCACTTGCCGCTTCGTGGTGTTCTTGCGCGGTTGTTTCAGGTGTCTCACGCCGCCGTGCGTGAGGTGAAACGGGAAGCCGGTTAGAGTCCGGCGCTGCCCCCGCAACGGTAAGCGAATGTCAGGATCGTCGTGGCCACTGTGCGAAAGCATGGGAAGGCCGATCCTCATCACTGCCCAGTGATCATCGTGAGCCCGGAGACCGGCCTGAATCCTCTGTTTGGCAACCCGCGGTGGGCGGGCACGCGCCGATAACTGCCCGTTATGCGGGCGGGCTCGCTGCGTCCCTGCTGTGCCGTTCACCTCATAGTGAAGGTTCACGACCATGTCCAGCAGCGCCATCTCGCACTCCAGCGCACCTGCACTTCCCCTGTCACAGCGTATTCTGCTTGCCGTTGGCAGCTGCGCGCTGGGCGCCGTGCTGATCTTCTTCGCCGGCTTCTCCCACGTCGAAGCCTTGCACAATGCGGCCCACGATACCCGGCATAGCGCCGCGTTCCCGTGCCACTGAGGACGCCAGGATGATCAAGCGCATCGCCCAGACCGCAGGCTTCGCCGGCCTGCTCGCTGCCATCGTGCTGACCGTGCTGCAGAGCCTGTGGATAACCCCGCTGATCCTGCATGCCGAGACGTTCGAAGTCGCCGAGCCCGCGGCCAGCATCGAACACAACCACGACACCGCAAGCGCTGCTCACGATCATGGCGCCGCTGGCGCTCACAGCCATGACGGTGAAGCATGGGCACCGGAAGATGGCTGGCAACGGCTGTTATCCACAGGCTTGAGCAACCTGGTGGTAGGTGTGGGCTTCGCGCTGATGCTCGCCGGCCTGTTCACCCTGCGCGCCCCCGAGAGAACCTGGCAGGGCCTGCTCTGGGGCCTGGCCGGTTTCGCCACCTTCGTGCTGGCGCCCTCGAGCGGCTTGCCGCCGGAGCTGCCAGGTACCGCTGCGGCCGAATTGCTGCTGCGCCAGTACTGGTGGATCGGTACCGCAGCTTCGACCGCGGCCGGGCTGGCGCTGCTGGCATTTGGCAACAACTGGCTGCTGCGCATACTTGGCCTGGTGATTCTGGCGCTGCCCCATGTGATCGGCGCACCGCAGCCTGAGGTGCATGAAAGCCTGGCACCCGAAGCGCTGGAGCACGAATTCATCCTTGCCTCGCTGCTCACCAACGCTGCGTTCTGGGCTGCTCTGGGGCTGGCTGCCGCCTGGTTCCATGGCCGCACTCGACACGCAGAATGAACGAGCGCTCGACCCTCGTCGCCGGCCTGGGTTGCCGGCGCGGGTGTTCGCTGAGCGAGCTGCTGGCCTTGCTCGACGATACGCTGGCCGAGCATGGCTCGAGCACTGCCGAGCTGACGGCCCTGGCCAGCAGCGACCACAAGGCTGACGAGCCCGGGTTGCTGCAGTTGGCCGAGCATCTGGGCCTGCCCATCAGCTTCCTGCCCACCGATGCGCTGACGGGTTACCATGAGCGCCTGAGCCAGACCTCGGCCATCGCCCTGCATGTCACTGGCAGCCCGAGCGTTGCCGAAGCCAGCGCCCTGGCCTTGGTCGAGCGCTTGAGCAATCGCCCCGCTCGCCTGTGGATAACCAAGCGCAAGAGCGCTAACGCCACACTGGCCGTTGCCCGCAGCGATCCGTAGGGTGGATCGGGACGCGTAGTCCACGCTTTCTCGATCCGCCGGATGGCGATCCCCCGCCGAGTGACCGGATAAGCCGAACAACACGGTGGAGGAGAAAAGCCTCTTCCACCCTACACCCAGGATTCGCATGACCGTCTACTTCATCGGCGCCGGCCCCGGCGACCCCGAACTGATCACCGTGAAGGGCCAGCGCCTGATTCGCTCCTGCCCGGTAATTCTCTACGCCGGCTCCCTGGTGCCGGAAGCGCTGCTCGACGGCCATCAGGCCAGCCTGGTGGTGAACACCGCCGAATTGCATCTCGATGAAATCGTCGCCCTGCTGCAGGCGGCTCATGCACGCGGCGAGGACGTGGCACGGGTGCATTCGGGAGACCCATCTCTGTACGGCGCCATCGGTGAGCAGATTCGTCACCTGCGCGCCCTGAGCATTCCCTTCGAGATCATCCCCGGCGTCACGGCCACGGCAGCCTGCGCCGCACTGCTGGAAAGCGAGCTGACGCTGCCGGCGGTTTCCCAGACGGTGATCCTCACCCGCTATGCCAGCAAATCACCGATGCCCGAAGGCGAGCAGTTGCACGATCTGGCGCGGCACGGTGCGACCATGGCGATCCACCTGGGTGTTCAGCATCTGCCGAAGATCGTCGGCGACCTGTTGCCTCACTATGGGGCCAGTTGCCCGATCGCGGTGGTGCATCGCGCCAGCTGGCCGGATCAGGACTGGGTGCTCGGCACCCTCGCCGATATCGAGGCCAAGGTCAGCGCCAAGGGCTTTCGTCGCACCGCGCTGATTCTGGTCGGCAGGGTGCTGGGCGCCGACGACTTCGCCGACTCGGCGCTGTACAACGAGCGCCATCGCCACCTGTTCAGGGCAGGCGTTGCAGACGATACAGACTCTCGCTGACCTTGCCGCGATTGTCGGCGATGACGATCTGCGCGCCCTGGCGGGCGAGACGAGCGTTGAGATCGCTGGCGTACAGGCGCTGCAGGAAGCTCGGGTAATCAGGCTCGTTACGGGTGGCCGTTTGATCGATCAGCCAGGCATGCAGCGCGGGCAGACGGAAACTCCAGCAGCCCTCACGGCAGTCGAAGCCGGCCCCGCGCAGTTGCCCGATCAGCGCCTGATCGCCACTCAGCACGCCGTCGCAACAGCGGTACAACGCATCCACCCAGTCGCTCATGTCAGGTGACGACCACCGGCAGCTCGATACGGAAGCAGGCGCCACCCTCCTGATTGCTCACGCTGAGCTTGCCACCCATCTGGTTGACCAGCCCGTAGCTGACCGACAGCCCCAGCCCGGTGCCCTTGCCCACTGGCTTGGTGGTGAAGAACGGATCGAAGACCCGATCCAGCAGCAGTGGGTCGATACCGCCCGCATTGTCCTGAACCTGCACGACCACCTTGTCCTCGCTGAGCTCGCTGCGCAGGAGGATGCGCGGCTCCAGTTCGGGCTCCTTTTCCCGTGCGCTGAGCAGCGCATCCTTGGCGTTGACCAGCAGGTTGATGATGACCTGCTCGAGCTGGTCGGCATGACCACGCACTTGTGGAGAACCGCAGAGGTCGAGGGTCAGGTCGATATCGCGGGCGATTTCGCCTTCGCGAATCAGCGTCAGGGCGCCCTCGATGGCCTCGTCGGGGCTGAACAGATCGTCCTCGACCTCGGAGCGCCGCCCGAAGATGCGCATGTGGTTGACGATCTTCGCCGCCCGGGTGATCTGCTGCTCGATACGCCCCAGTTTGTTCTTCAGGTAATCAGGGTTGGCCGAACCGTTTTCCACACCCTTCAGGGTGTTGGTCAGGGCGATGCGCATGACGTTCAGCGGCTGGTTGATCTCGTGGGCCAGCCCGGTGGCCATCTCGCCCAGCACCGCCATCTTGGCGCTCTGATTGAGCATCTGCCGGGCCTTCTGCAGTTCCGTGTCGTCACGCCCGACGGCCTGCACCTCGAGCAGCTTGCCGTGCTCGTCGAACACGGCACGCTCGGCCAGCACCCACCAGATATGTTCGCGCCCCGGCAGATCCATGCGCACCAGTGCCGTGGAAACCGGCTCGGCGGGCGTCAGCTGCCGATGGCGCTCGCGAAACTGGGTCAGCTCCTGGGCCGACAGATAGGTCGCCAGGCTGGTACCCGGCAGGTTTTCCTGGCGGATGCCCAGATACTGCGCCAACGGCCGGTTGGCGTAGACCAGGGTGAGATCGGGTCGGTAGCGGCAGATGATCGCCGGCGAGTCTTCCACCAGGATTCGATAGCGCTCCTCGCTCTCGCGAATCCGCTCGGCGGCCTGGGCGGCCTCGGTCACGTCCAGGCAGAGGCCGACCGCTTCCACGGGAATACCGCGCTCATCACGCAGCAGTTTGGCTTCGTCCTGCAGCCAGTGGTAGCGGCCATCGCGGTCGATCAGCCGATAGCGAGAGCTGGCGGCACCCTGGCTGAGCAGCGTGCGGGTGTGGGCGAAATAGATGTCCCGGTCATCGGGGTGGATGAAGTCGGCCATGCTGCGCTGCACGAAATCCTCCAGTGTCCAGCCCAGCAACGCGCTGCTGCTATCGCTGCAGAACACCGGCACGAAGACGCCCTCTTCGTAGCGATTCACGTAGATCAGCGCTGGCGCGCTGGCGACCAGACTCTTCAGGCGAGTGGTCGCCGCATCCGCCTCCACCTCCTTGAGTTTCATGTCGTTGATGTCCAGCACCGCGCCGACGATGCGCCGCTGGCCGTTGGCATTGAGAATCCGCGTATGGATGCGGAACCAGCACAGCTCCCCGGCGGCGTCACGCAGACGCACCACCTGTTCGAAGGCGCGACCGCTCATCTCGGCATCCCCCAGGCGGATGCGGAACTCGTCGCGGTCCGCCGGGTTGAGCAGCTCCAGCCAGTCGGCCAGGGCCACCGCTGCGCGTGGGTCGAAACCGAAGCGCTGCATCAGGCTGGGGGCCAGGAGAAACGCGCCACTGCGCGGCATGTATTCCCACCAGCCGGTGCCGAGCAGATTCTGCAGGATATCCACACGCTCGCCATGCACCCGGCGACCCTGCTCGTCGAGGCGTTGCAGCAGGGGCGCTGCGACATGGGCAAAGAGGTCCAGCCAATCACGGGTGTTGAGCTCGGGCATGCTCTGGTGGGCGATGTAGGGCGAGCACAGCAGCCAGGCCCGGATCCCTTGGTGATCGGCATAGGGCACCAGCCAGACGGAGTCCGCGGCGTGCCATTCGGTGACATCCGCACCGCCGCGCAACCATTGGACGGGCTGGTCCCCAGCGTACTGCTGCAGCTCGCGGGGCAGGTGCTGGCCATCGTCCCAGAACACCGGCGTCAGCGCGTCGCGGTAATGACCGACGATCTGCCAGCCGCCCCGCTGCGCATCCGGCAGGGCCAGCGCCGTGCAGGCCAGTCGCAACGCCTGGGCCATCGCGCCCAGCCACTCGTGGGCATGCCGCGGAAACTCGACCCGGTCGGCCCCCCGTATGCTCTGCGCCACGGCGCTGATTTGCGAGAACACCTGCAGGCGCTGTTCGCAGGCCTGCAAGCGGGCCAGAAAGTCGCCGATCTCGAAGGCCTGCAGGGACCAGCCCTGCACTTCGGCCTTCAACCAGCCGCGGGTATGCAGGATGCTGCCGTCACGGGTGACGAAGGAAAGATCGAGCATCTGCTGCACGAAGGCCGCCAGGTCCGTCACCAGATAGCGGCTCTGGCCGTGCAGCAACTGCTCCAGCGGCAGCACCTGGGAAACCGCGATCGGCAGGCGGTACGAGAGGCTGCCGGACACCTCGAACACCCGCCCGAGGGCGTCGATGGAAAGATTCAGACACGGGCTGTTGGCGGAAACCGCTACGGGTGCAACTGTCGCCTCCGGCGCCGCCTGCGCTTCGGGGTCACGCTTGAACCAATCCTTGAACACTTGCATTGTCCGGCCCACCTACCATGATTAGCGCCGCAGACGGATCGAAATATCTGTCGACATGATCGGGCTGCATCGCCCTTCCTGAACCCGGACACCCAGCGCATCCATGGCCTATATCGTATTGCTCTGCTGGCTCGGCGCCTGCGCATTCCAGGACGCTCAGCACCGCAAGATCGCCAACCTGCTGACCCTGGGCGGCCTCTGCGTCGCCCTGGCCTACTTGCTGTGGTCAGGCAACAGCCTGACCGGCGCCAGCCCGCCAGCGGTGGCACTGGCGATCGCTATCGCATGCCTGTTGTCGCTGCCCGGCTACCTGAGCCGGCAAATGGGTTCGGCCGACGTGAAACTGCTCGTGGCCCTCGGTGCTGCCAGCGATGCCGCACATGTCCTGTTCAGCGTGATTGCTGCCGCGCTCGTACAGATCACATGGGTCACGCTGGTGCGCATCTGGCCTGGCATCCGTCAGGCCCTTCCACAACGCCTGGTGGCGCTTAGAACGACCAGCGCCAAAGCGCCGCCCTATGCACCCTTTCTGTGCTTGGGATTCGCACTTACAACCTTGTGGTTCATAGCCAAATAACAGGTGCCATAAAACTGGCAACTTATAGTCGAACCTAAAGACAAATACCGATCTGCCCATGGCAACACAACAACTGATAACCCCTTCTAATCACACGCTGCTCGACTGCATAACTTTGACTATAACTTAAGGCATAGCTATTCTCGTTTTTCAATATCAACCGTCTCCCCATAGAGTCTTGGCATGGAAATCCCTTTGCGGATAATGATAGTCGACGACGAACCGATCATTGTCGAGGAACTCGCGGAGTTTCTCGAGCAACTCGGTTACGGCGTTACGGCATGCCATTGTGCAGAGGATGCATTGCTGGCATTCCAGCAGGACGAGCAGATTGGCATCGTGCTCAGCGACATGCACATGCCAGGGCTCACCGGGGTTCAGCTGGTCGGCGAACTGGCACGTATCGCCCGCCCGGGTCGACTCTACGAAACCGCTATATTCACCGGCAGCACGGACAAGCAGGACGTCATCCTGGCCTTGCGGGCGGGCGTTTCCGACTACTACCAGAAGCCGGTGGACCTGCAGGAGTTGCAGGCCAGCGTGACGCGTTTGTACGAGCGCGTCGAACAGCGAACCAAGGAACAGCAGATTCGTCAGCGCATTCAGGATCTGGCGGCATCGCTGCACGAGATGCACAGCGACCTGCTACCTGCCACACCGATAAAGAACGTCGCGCAAATGACCGCTTCGGTGGATATCATTCCCGAGCCCTTCGACAAGCTGTCGAGAAGGCAATTGGCAGTCGCTCAATTGATCGCCAAAGGGATGACCAATTACCAGATATCCTGCGAATTGGGTATTACCGAAAATACCGTGAAACTTTATGTGTCCCAGATATTGAGACTGACGCGGGTGCACAACCGTACACAATTGGCGTTGTCTTATCCTTCACACGGGTAAATTTTGTAAAAGCGCGGTATAGCATTGCGTTGAAACTTATACAGACGCGTCACGTGTGACGTTTATTTATACGGATAATAAGTCCGTAACACGCCGTCGATACACTATTCGGCCAATATCCTTTACTCGCCCAGTTTCCCACCCGCATCCTGCTCGAAGAATTCCGGGATGGGATGCTTGTGGCTATCCAGCCAACGCTGCAGCGCCAACTCCCGTTCTGCGGGTGTCGATGTCTGAGGATGAGACGACGCCAGGCGTCCCTCGCGCTGCAGGCGCAGCCAATGGCCCGTCTGCGTCTCCACCTCGCCGCCAACCAGGCCACCCGAACCACCCTCGCCCGCCGCCTGGCCAACCAGCGGCAGGCAGGCCAGCAGCGCAACGCCAACGATCATCCCCTTCATGGTGTGCTCTCCTTCTATAGCTGCTGCGCCGTCCAATCAGCGCTGATTGGCCACCGCATTGCCCTGCAGATCGCCAACGGGCTCGACGCGGATGAAGCCGCCATCGTCAGGCACGATCAGACGGCCAGGGCGCATTTCGATCTTTGCCCGCGCCTGACTGGCAGGCGTGGCGGCTGGCGTGGAGCCCGGCGCAGACGCGATGCTCCTGCTCGCCGGCGCAGCCGAGGCGACAGACGCCACCGGAGCCGGCACCGCTGGCGCGGCAGCCACTGCAGGCGCCGCTGGCTGGACTACTGCCGGAGCGGCAATCCGAGGTGTCGCCGCCGGGGTCGGCGCCACACTCGCGGCTGGCGGCTGGGCCACGGTCACAGGGGCAGCGGCCGGCGCAGGGGCGGCTACAGCAGGCGCTGCCGGCTGGTTGACCGCTACCGGAGCAGCGGCTACCTGGCGGCTCGGCGCTACGCTAGCCACGGCGGTACGCGTGACGGCAGCGGCCGGCGCGGCGGCCACGACCACCGGAGCAACGGCTGGCGCTGGGGCTGCTGGCGGCCTCGCGGCGCTGGCAACGGAAAGCGGCACGACCGGGGCGGGGCGGAAATTGGACAGTTGCGGTGCCGGAACAGCTGGAGCGGGACGCGCCGGGCTCTCTGCCGCACGAGCCACCGCGGGCTGAGCAACCGGCTGTGGCGCTACCGGCTTATCGGCGGGTTTCGCGACAGGTGCCGCAACGACAGGGGCCACCGGCTGTTGCGCCGGAGCGGGCCGCGTCTCGGCGGGCTTAGGTGCCGGGGTCGCGGCAGCAGGCGATCGCTGCTGAGCGCCGCTGGCTGGCGTCGGGGTGTCGGGCTTTGCCGCAGCGGCACCGGCTACACCGATCTGGCTGCGCAATGTCTGGGCACGCTGCTCCGCCGTGCGAAACTCACTGGCGGAGAAGCCCATGCGTTGGGCCAGCGCACTGGCCTGCGGCAGGTTGCCCTGGAAGATCAGCAGGGTCAGCAGGTTGAGTGCCGGCTGTTTCTCCGTCTCATTGAGCTCCAGTGCGGTCAGCAGCTCGAAGCGCGCTTCATCCATGCGACCGAGGTTCATGTACACCACACCCAGGTCGTTGCGGATGGTATCGCTGGTCGGGTCCAGATTGGCCGCCAGGCGCAGATGCTCGAGCGCTTCCTGGTAACGGCCCTGAGCGCTGGCGAGCTGGCCGAGGCCGTGTTCACCCTGAGCCTTGAGGCAGGTACCGAGCAGGCTGGTATAAAGCGCCTGGGCTTCCGGGCGGTTCAGCGAGCGCAGAATGCGCGCCTTGTACAGGTTCGCCTGGGGCAGTCCGCTGGGCAGGCGCTCCAGGTTGGCCAATGCAGCGTGCAGCCGCCCTTCATCGGCGGTTTTCTGAGCCAGATTGAGGGCCAGCTCCTGGTCCTGGGACAACGGCGCACAGGTCATCGGGATCGCCGCGCCCCTGCTCATCAACCAGGGGGACTGGGCCGGGCTGCTCGCGCAACCAGCCAACAATCCCACCACCCCAACCACGGTCACTACACGCTTCATTTCAACTCCCCAAGAGCCCCGACGATCGCGATAAATCCGGGCCCTGCCAATACGATCAACAATGCCGGGAACAGGAAGATCATCATGATCACGGACATCTTCCCGGACAATTTGGAAACTCTTTCTTCGAGAGCCGTATGATGCCGATCATCGATCAGCTCCTTGAGCCGCAGCAGCGAGGCCATGGCCCCGCCGCCCTGGACGATAAGCTGTTCAAGGATCACTACGCAATCGGTGACCTCGTAGACTTCCAGCAGGGCCGCCATGTCACGTAATTCGCGGCCCAGTTCGAGCCCTGCATCGACCCGCGCCAGCACCTGACGCAGCTCTGCACTGAGGTTCGGCAGGATGCCCTCGGACTCCTTGGCGAGCACCCGCAGCCCCTGCTCCACGGTCATGCCGACATCGAACAGGATGCGCAGCAGGGGAATGAACGTGGTCACCTCTTCGGCCAATTGTTCCTGCCGACGCCTGGCCGCCATGGCCAGCCAGCGCTTGGGGATCAGGTAACCGATACCGAGCGCGAACACCGGCGCCAGCCAGATCGGTTGCGGTGCCTTGTTCAAGAGTAGCTCGACGATCACCACCAATAGCAACAATACGATGGGCGTGCCCAACTGGATGGCCGAGAACATCGATTGCTGATTGCGCTTGCGCCAGCCCAGGCGATTGAGCAACTGCACCGTTTCGCTATCCATGCTCAGGGTACGCCGCCCCAGGGAACTGCCGCCGATGCCGCGCATCACGCCGCCACCGGACACCCGCGAGACTGTGCCCATGCGCTGGCTGAATTGCCGGCGGGCACGCAGATCGCCATAGGCCAGGTAGATGAACAGCACTGCGAGCAGCAGTTGCAGCAACGCGCTGAGCAGGAGAAGACCACCCATCACAAACTCCTCAGCATGCGCCACAGCGAGAAGCTGCCGAGGGCCTGCAGCACGAACGCCAGCAGCAGCACCATACGCCCCGTGGACTCCTGCCACATGCCCAGCATGAATTGCGGGTTGGTGACGAAGATATAGCAGGCCAGCGCCAGCGGCAGGCCGCCCATCACATAGGCGCTGATGCGGGTTTCGCCGGTCAGCGCGCGCAGTTTGCGAGCGCTCTGTTCGCGCTCGCGGATCAGCCGGATCAGGTTGTTCAGCAGCTCGGTGCTGTTGCCGCCATAACGCTGATTGACCCTGACCCCGAGCGCCAGCACCTGGAATTCTTCACGCTCGTAGAGGTCGGCGAAATCCTGCAGGGCATCGCCCAGGCCCATACCGCGCAGCACGTTACGGCGAGTGCGCGCCATCGCCCCACGCAGTGGCTCGGGGGCGGTCTCCATGGCCAGCATCAGCGCGTCACCCAGCGCACGCCCGGACTTCAGGCTGCGGATCACATGGTCGAGAAAGACCGGCAGTTGCTCGATCATGCGCAACAGCCGACGGCGATACCGCAAGGCGATGAACAGACGCCCCAGCAGCAGCGGTAACAGCAACATGATCAGCAGGCCGAGCCAATGACCGACGATCAGGCCCATCAGCGCGCCGAGCAGCCAGATGAACAACCAGAGACCAAGACCCTGACGCGGCTTGCTGAAACCGGCACGCAGGAACAACTTATCCACATGCCCGATGGACACCATCCCCAGCGGCTCCGGCTGATCCATCAGCAAGCGCTGGATGACCTGCTCGGAGGCGGCCTGCTCACGGCTTCTGCGCAGCATCAGCAGGCCCGCCCCGAGCAAGATCAGGCAGATCACCCCCAGCAGCATCGATGCGTTCATTCAAGCTCTCCTTGGCACCTGGGCCGCCCGCTCAGTCGCGGCGCATCTTGTGCCCAGCCGGGTTCGGCGCATCCCGGCAGAACGTGCCGGTACCACTGCGATCGAGCCGGAACAGGGTGTTGGTGACGTACTGATCCTCGCGCAGGCCGAGCACCTCGACCACCTCACTGACGCAACGACGGCCATCCGGCAGACGGGTCAGCTGGATCACCACGTCCAGCGCCGCGCAGATCATCTGCCGCAGGGTGCGCTCGGCCATCGTGGCACCGGAGAAACCCACCAGGGTCTCCAGACGCAGCAGGGCATCCTGAGCATTGTTGGCGTGCACGGTGCTCATCGAACCATCGTGACCGGTGTTCATCGCGGTCAGCACGTCGAGCACTTCGACGCCGCGAATCTCGCCGAGCACGATGCGATCCGGGCGCATGCGCAGGGCGTTGCGCACCAGCTCCCGGGCGCCCACCTCACCGTAACCCTCGGCATTCGGCGGCCGGGTTTCCAGACGCACCACGTGGTCATGATTGAGCCCCAGCTCGGCGGTGTCTTCGATGGTGACGATCCGCTCGCGTGGGTCGATCATCTGGCTGAGCATGTTCAGCAAGGTGGTCTTGCCGGTACCGGTGCCGCCGCTGACCATGATGTTGCAGCGGCGCCTGACCATCAGCTCCAGGCAACTGAGCATGGCCTGATCCAGCGAGTTGCTGGCCAGCAGGTCGGCGCTGCGCAGCATGTCCTTGCGGAACTTGCGCACCGAGATGCAGGGGCCGTCCAGGGCCACCGGCGGGATGATCGCGTTGATACGGCTGCCATCTGGCATGCGCGCATCGACCATCGGCGAGGATTCGTCGAGCCGCCTGCCCACCGGGGCCAGGATGCGCTGGATTACCCGCAGCACGTGCTGATCGTCGATGAAACGCAGGTCACTGAGCTGCAGCACACCGCCGCGCTCGATGAACACCCGGTGTGGCCCGTTGACCAGAATCTCGGTCACGCCTTCGTCCTTGAGGAGGATCTCCAGCGGGCCGAAACCGGTCAGTTCGTCCACCAGCTCCTCGGCGAGACGATCCACCTCATAGCGGGAGATGGCGATCTGCCGACGACTGACATAGTCGCTGACCTGCTCGCTGACGAAGCTCGCCAGCGAGGTGCGGGTACCCTCCAGAAGGTTTTCGCCCTTCTCTTCCAGGGCGTCGATCAGGTAACGGTGCAGCACCGGCTTGAGATCCTGCACACCGATTCGCGCACCATCGCCACCGAACGGACCAATCGTCATGAGCCGACCCTCAACATGCGTTGCCACCAGCGCCCGGAGCCACCCTGCTTGTGCTCGACCACGCCGTTGGCGAGCGCCAGCAGCCCCTGGGTGAGGCCATCACGGGGGGCGAACTCGTACAGGGGCACGCCCTGATTCTTGGCCTTGAGGCGAGTGACCGGGCTCAACGGCAGGCCAGCTTCCAGGGGCAGCGCAAAGGTTCTGCTCAACTCCTGCAGGCCAGGCGCCACGCTTGGTTGATAGCGGTCGACCAGCAGCCGTGCATGGTCGAGCTTGATGCCCTTGCCACGCCAGAGCGCCAGCAGAGCCAGGTTGCGGCGGCAGTTGGGCACGCTCTGATCGATGCACCAGAACAGGCGCTGGGCGTGGGTGGCGAAGGAGCGCAGGCCATCGCAGTCCGGCTGACCGCAGAGGTTCACTACCACGTGCTGGAAATGCTGACGCAAACTGCCCAGCAGCAGGAACAGCTCGCCAAGGCTGAACCGCTCCAGCGCATCGTCATCCGGCCCGTGGGGCAGCACGCGCAGGCCATCGGGATGCCGGGCGAAGGCGCTTTCGATCAGGTTCGAATCGAGACGACGAATATTGCGCAGCGCATCGCCAAAACAGAACGATGATTCCAGCCCGAACAGCTCCAGGCTCTCTCCTCTCGGCACCCCGAGGTCGATGAACAACGTGCGCTGGCCGCGAGCCTGAACCTGTAGCGCCAGGTGCACGGCCAGCAGCGCGGCGTCGGCATCCGGTTGCAGGCCACACAACAGCGTCAGTTCGCCCTGGTCGCGGGACGGCGGCAATTGCGGCAGGCGCTGCGTCAGACGGCGAACCAGCCCCAGCACTTCACTGCTGCGTGAACCGTAGGCGATGAAATCCCGGGCTCCGGCTCGCATGGCGTTGAGTACCAGCTGGTTGTCCAGACCATCGCCCAGGGCCACCACCACGACCATCGGCCGCGCGTCGAGCAGCGATTCGATCAGCGCGCTCTGGGCCGTCTGCCCTTCACGACTGAGGCCGACGAACACCAGGCAACTGCCGGTCATGTCCATCAACCCGAGCACTTCGTCGAGCGTCTCGCCGACATTGAGCACCTGCCCCTGACCAGCCAGGGCGGCCTGTAGCCATTCGAGGTCCTGCTTGCGGCGGGTCTGTGCGAGAAAAATCTGTTCCATGCCCACTCCCTAACGCGACAAGCCGTCAGCCCGGTGAAAGTCGCCGTTCTCGAGGAACAGTTGCCGGAACACGCCCGGGTCGTAGTTACGCAATTGCTCGCCCGGCAATTCCGGTAGCTCGGCGTCGGCCGCCATCGGTTGCACCAGACGCGGCGTGACCACCATCAGCAATTCACGCTCCTCGCGCTCGATTCGCGAGGAGCGAAAGAACGCGCCGAGCACCGGCACGTCACCAAGGAAAGGCAACTTATCCACAGTCGAGGAACTGTTGGTGGAGATCAGCCCGCTGATGATGAAGCTCTCGCCATCGGCCAGGGAAACGCTGGTGTCGGTGCGCCGTACGTTCAGCGCAGGCACCTGCGTACCGGCGATGGTAATGCCGGCGGTGAAGTCCAGTTCGCTGACTTCGGGGGCGACCTTGAGGCTGATACGGTTGCGGCCGACCACGGTCGGCGTGAGCGTCAGGCGTACGCCGAACTCCTTGTACTCGATGGAGAGCGAATCGCTGCCGCTGCTGGGCACCGGTATGGGAAATTCGCCGCCAGCGAGAAAACTCGCGCTCTGGCCATTGAGAGACACCAGGCTCGGGCGAGCCAGGGTGTAAGCGAAGCCGCTGTTCTCCAACGCATCCAGCCCCAGCAGGAATTTGCTGCTGCCACCGCCCCAGACGATATTGAAACCATCGCGCGAGAGCGGGAAAGCAGCCCCAGGCCCCACTCCACCAACCCCACCTACGGGCACCGTCGCCGGCCCGGTACCGGGGGCGCCGATCAGAAAGTTGTTCGAGGCCGTGCCGAAGATACGCAGCCCGACTTCACGCAGCTTGCTGCGCCTGACCTCGACGAAGCGGATATCGGTCTGCACCTGGCTCGGCACCATGTCCTCATCGTGACGCACAACCGGCTCGGCGACCGCAGCGGTCGCCGCGCCCTGCACGGCCACCATGCTCTGCCTGGGCTCGAGGTCGCAACGTGTCCATACCATCAGGCTGGTAGTGCCGCCACGCTTGCCCAGTAGCAGAAAGCTGTCCTTGCCATTGAGGCTCACATCGGCGACCTCCGGATCGGCGATGGCCAGGCGCGTGATCGGGACCGCAAAGCGCAGCTCGCGCTGCATGCCCTGTGTCACCTCGAGCACCGCCGGCACCGGCTCGAGGCCCGCACAGGAAGCGAATGCCCCGGATGGCAGGCCCAGCAGCGCGCCCACCAGGCATAACGCCAGGTGCGAGCGGCACGGACTACGGTTGGCATCGTTCATGGGTCGAGTCCTTGCCCGTCAGGGAGTTTGCCGAGTGGCATCATTGCCGCGATACACCGGAATGCCGGCAGGCGCGGAGGCACGCTGTACCGCCACCCCAGGCTGCGGTTGAGGCGTCGTGCCACGTAGCGCCAGTTTCTCGAACTGGAACAGTTGCCGTTGCGCCTCGGCGATTGCCGCCTTCGGCTCATCACCCGCGTAGTAACCGGCGAGCAGTTTTTCATCCGCGCTGCGCACGGCCAGGCGCAGGCTGCCGACCTGAGTGGCCAGCATGAAGCGTGTCAGCAGCGCCTCGGGCACGGCCAGAACGGCGGTGGTGGGTGAACGACGCCGGCGGCGCTCTTCATCGTCGTCCACCGGCGGTTGCGCCGCCTCCCCCTGATTGGTGGCCCCCAGTACGCCCCCTACGCTAAGCAGCCGCAGCGCCGGGATCAGCACCTGAGCGGTCTGGTCCTGATTGTTCTCGTCCTGGCGCAGATACAGCAGCACGTCCACGTAATCGCCGGGGCTCAGATGCCCACCGCCGCCAATGACTTCATCCACCGCCACGGCAATGGCCCGTTCCTGAGGGCGAATCATGCGGGCCAGCGGCCCGCCCATCTCGAACGTGGCCTGATTCAAGACCGTACCGGCCGTGGTGTGTCGCCACAACGTACGCCCCAGCAACGCCTCCGGCTTGGCGAAACTTCCCGGCGGCGCGATGCGCAGACGTTCCACGGCGAGATCGTCGCGGGTGATCGGGGTCATTGGCTGTACATCACGAGCCAGCACCACGACGCTGCTGCGCTGCTGATCGTCGACCTGGGTCTGCAGTTGGCTCCTGACCTCGGTCGGAACGGGCGCGGATGTAGCCTCTGGCGCCGGCGCTGGCTGCACGGGGCCTCGGCTCAGGCTCAGCCCCCAATACCCGGTGATTACGGCACCGACCAGCAGCACGCCGGCCAGCACCAGCGTCAATCGGCTATTCATGACAGCACACTCCTTGTAGCCATAGAACTGCAAGACCTCGGCACAACGCGATGTTCATGCTGGATAACGATAGGCGGGGAAATCGAACCGTGTTGAATATCGGCAACTCGGCTTTCCACTTTAATAAGATTTTCCGGAAACTTATAGCGAACCCAACTATCAATAGATCATGCCGTTCGTCGCTGCATAGTAGTCAGAGCACTGACGCTTATACAATAGCGCTTCATGACTATGATCTTAAGCCTTGAATTCATTAGGACTTATAGTTGTAATTAATACTTTCTATATAATACCAAGGTGAGTTTGCGAACTGCCGCACGCCATTTCTACACTTCCCCTTGCAAGCCCCATGTACAGGCGTCCCTGCCTGCATGGCTACAGAGGAAGTACCAACATGTTAAAACTCATTATCCTTCGCGAAAGAGTCCGCGAGTTCTTCGCTAACGAAGACGGCGCGTCGGCTATTGAATATTCGATCATTGCGGCCTTGATCGCGGTAGTTATCGTCACCGGTGCTACAGCGCTGGGCACCGATATAAATGCGGTGTTTACATCGATAGCGAATACCTTGCAGGGTGCAACGGGGGCCGGCACGGGTGGCGGTGCCGCTGCTGGTGGTGGCGGCTAATATTCATCATTCATTGTGAGTAGCCGATATGCGCCAACATATTTTACTCGTAGATGATGAGACCGAAGCCCTCGAAGAACTCGGTGAGTTGCTCGAGGGTGAGGGTTTCCACTGTCATTGCGCCAACAGCGTCAGCGCCGCGATGCTGTGCCTGGCCACCTGGCCCGCCATCGCACTGGTGATCACCGATCTGCGCATGCCCGAGGAAAGCGGCCTGCGTCTGATCCAGAATCTGCGTGCCAATCCGCACTATGCGACCTTGCCGGTGATCGTCATGTCGGGCCATGCGGACATGAACGACGTGATTGGGCTGCTGCCTTTGCAGGTGGTCGACTTCCTGCCCAAACCCATCTATCAGGAGCGCCTGATCGAGGTGCTCAATCAGCGTTTCCCGGTCTCCCAGGCAGTCAATTCCTGAGCGCCACAGAAAGATCCTCACCTTTCAGCAGCCATGCCGCGCTCTACGCCTCTTCTCGATGACACCGCTCACTCCCGCGTGCGCAGCGACTCGCCTGACGAATCTGCCGGCCCTGCGGGTGCCAGCCCCAGCGTTCGATAGATCTCCACCCATCGCAACACCACATCGGTGAAGGCACGCTGCTGTTCGAGCTGGGTGTCGAACTGGGTACGCTCGGCATCCAGCACCTCGATGAGGGACACGGTACCGGCGTCGTATTGCCGTTGCGCCAGCGCCGTGGCGTTGGCAGCGGAGCGACCGGCATTGTCCAGCAGACGCTGACGATCGAGCCCCTGCACATAGGCACTGATCGCACTGCGGGTTTCTCGCAGCGCCTGAATCAGGCTCGCCTGATAGCCCAGCCAGGCCTGCTCGCGCAGCGCGTCGCCGGCCTCGATACCGGCGGTAACCCGGCCGAAGTCGAACAGCGGTTGCAATGCCTGCCCGCTGAGGGTCCAGGCGGGCACGCCGATCCCCTGCTCGAAACCCATCAGGGCACCCAGGGTCAGCTGTGGATAACGCAGCGCCTTGGCCGCATCCAGACTGCTGTCGGCGGCCAGCAGGCGCAGTTCGGCGGCGCGCACGTCAGCGCGAGCACGCAGGCTGCTGGCGGGTAGTTCGAGCAGCGGCAGCAGGCGCTCGTCACGGGGCGCCTGCGCAGTCGCCTGTTCGGCCAGCAGCGCGTCGATGCGCGGTTGCTCGGCATTGAGCAGATAGGCCAGCGAGTAGCGCGCCGCGTCAGCACGCTGCCGCGCTTCGGGGATGGCCGCCCGGGTTACCGCGAGCTGGGTATCGAGGCGCTCGACATCGAAACCACTGGCTGTGCCCTGATCGAAGCGTACGCGGGTGATCCGGGCGATCTGCGCCTGGCTGTCAGCGGCACGCCCAGCGATCTCTACCTCACGCTCGGCCAGGCGATAGTTCAAATAAGTACCTGCGACCTCGGCGATCAGGCTGACGCGCAGCGCCTGATAGTCGGCAGCCGCCGCCTGCAGATTGGCATCGGCAGCCCGTTGCAAGGCGCTCAGGCGCCCGAACAGGTCGGCCTCCCAGCTCAGGTCGAGACCGTAGAAATAGTCCTCGTCATGACCATCGCTGGCACTGCGACCCTTTTCGTGGCTGCCGGTGATACTCAGGTTCGGATAACGGTTGCCGGTCGCCTGACGACGCAGCGCACGCTGCTCGCGGATACGCTGTGTTGCGGTCGCCAGATCCAGGTTGTCGCGCAGCGCCAGTGTGATCAGTTGATCGAGGGCAGGGTCCTGCAGGCTTTGCCACCAGGCTTGCGGCAGGGCCGCCACGGCCTGCGCTGGCAATTGCGCAGGCGGCAACGGCTCGCGGCTGCTACAGGCCAGCAGAGAGAAACAGACGAGGATCAGCAGCAGCGGCTTCATGGCGCGAGCTCCTGATGTCGGGCAACCGGCTCACGGCGTCTGGCCAGGTGGCGATCCATCATCAGGTAAACCACTGGCGTGGTCAGCAGCGTCAGCACCTGGCTGAACAGCAGGCCACCCACCACGGCAACGCCCAGCGGTTCACGCAGCTCGGCACCGGTGCCGAACGCCAGCATCAGCGGCACCGCTCCGAACATGGCGGCCAGGGTGGTCATCAGGATGGGCCGGAAGCGCGTCATGCAGGCCTGATGGATCGCCTCCCGCGGCGCCATGCCCTGACGCTGGGCCTGGAGTGCGAAATCGACCAGCAGGATGCCGTTCTTCTTGACGATACCGATCAGCAGAATCAGGCCGATCAGCGCCATGATGGAAAAATCCAGGCCCCACAACCAGAGCAGCAACAAGGCACCGATGCCCGCTGAAGGAATGGTCGACAGGATGGTCAAGGGGTGCACCAGGCTCTCGTAGAGCACCCCGAGGATGATGTACACCGCGATCAGCGCCGCGAGGATCAGCCAGGGCTGCGAGGCCAGGGTCTGCTGGAATGCCTGGGCGGCACCGCTGAAGCGCCCGCCGATGCTGGCCGGCATGCCGATGTCCTGCTCGATCTGACGCAATACCGCCACCGCGTCGCCCAAGGCGACGTCGGGCGCCAGGTTGAACGACAGGTTGGCCGACGGCAGCATGCCGCTGTGGTTGATGCTCACCGGCGCCGGCTTGGCCGGCAGTATCCGCACGAAGGTGCTCAGCGGCACCAGTTGCCCGGTTGCCGGCGAACGCAGCTGGAACAGCTCCAGGCTCTGCACCCGCTGGCGCTGGCTGCTGCTCAGCTCAAGCACCACCTGATACTGGTTGGACGCGGTCTGGATCTCGTTGATTCGGCGCTGCCCGAACGCGTCGTACAGCGCTTCATCGACATCCGCTGCCGAGAAGCCATAGCGCGAGGCCGCCTCGCGGTCGATCTGTACCGGCGTTACCGAGGCGTCGAACTGCAGGTCGTTGTTGACGTCGCGAAACAGCGCATGGCCCTGCAGCCTTTCGGTCAGGCGTGGCGTCCAGGTGGCCAGCTCCTCCAGCGAGCGGCTGCGCAACACGTACTGATACTGGGCCCGCGATGCCCGCGAACCGAGGTTGATGTCCTGAGCGGCGCGCAGGGTCACGCGCAGATCGGGGATGGCGGCGAACTGCGGACGCAGCCGGTCGATGATCTGTTCGACACTGACGTCACGGTCGTCCGGGTCGCTGAGCACCACGGCGAGGCCGCCGACGCTGTAGCTGCCGTCGTTACCGATATCGGTATTGAAGGCGACGATGTCGGGGTCGTTGCGCAGGATGTCCACCAGTTGCCGGTTCTTGGTACGCATCGCCTCGTAGGAAATGTCCGCCGAAGCCTGCACCGTGCCATTCATGAAGCCGGTGTCCTGCAGCGGAAAGAAGCCCTTGGGCATCAGCGCGAAACCACCCACGCTGATGGCGATGCAGGCGAAGAACACCGTGAGGATGCTGCGCGGGTGATCCAGTGCCCAGACCAGTACGCGCTCGTAACCGCCGAGCACGCGGCGCATGGTCGGCCCCGGGCCGCCATGGTTGGCCAGCGGGCGCATGCACAACGCGGCCAGGGCGGGCGCCAGGGTCAGGCAGATGACCACGGAAATCATGATCGCCGAGGTGGCCGCCAGGGCGAATTCGCGAAACAGCCGGCCCACATAGCCACTCATGAAGAACAGCGGAATGAACACCGCCACCAGCGACAGGCTGATGGACACCACGGTGAAGCCGATCTCGCGCACCCCGTCGAGGGCCGCCTGGACCCGGCCGACGCCGCGCTCCAGATGCCGGTGGATGTTCTCCACGACGACGATGGCGTCATCGACGATGAAACCCACGGCGACGATGATCGCCACCAGCGTCAGGTTGTTCAGCGACAACCCGAACGCCAGCATGGCCGCGCAGGAGCCGATCACCGAGGTCGCCAGCACGGCGAACACCACCAGGGTCGCCGACCACTGGCGCAGGAACAGCGCCATGATGCCGATCACCAGGGCTACGGCGATCAGCAAGGTCAGCTCGGCCTCGTGCAGCGACGCACGGATGGTTCGGGTGCGATCGTTGAGCACCTTGACCTCGAGATCCGCCGGCAGGCCGGCAGTCAGCTCCGGTAGCGCTGCCGTCACCGCATCGGCGGTGGCGACGATGTTGGCACCCGGCTGACGGCGCACGACCACCGCGACACCTGGTTTGCCATCCGGCGAGGCCTGGGTGTAGGCGTTTTCCGCGCCGGCTACCACGCTCGCCACATCGCCCAGGCGCACCGCGGCGCCGTTGCGGTAGGCGACGATCAGCTCGGCGTAATCGCCGGCCTCGAACAACTGGCCATTGCTGTCCAGGGTCGACAACCGATGTTCGCCGACCAGCGCCCCGGTAGGCCGATTGCCGCTGGCACGCTGCACCGCCGCGCGTATGTCGGCCAGGGTGACGCCGGCCGCCACCAGCCGCTCCGGCCGTGCCTGGATGCGGATCGCAGGACGCTGCAGGCCGTTGAGGCGGATCATCCCCACACCTTCGATCTGGCTCAGTTGGCGGGCGATGGCCGACTCGGCCAGATCGCTGACTTCGTAGGGCGAGAGCGTATCGGAGGTGACCGAAAGGATCAGGATCGGCGTGTCTGCCGGGTTGATCTTGCGCCACACCGGTAACTCCGGCAGTTGGCTGGGCAAGCGTGACGAAGCGGCGTTGATCGCGGCCTGGACCTCCTGGGCAGCGGCGTCGATGTCCTTGTCGAGATTGAACTGCAGGATCAGCTCGACACGGCCCAGCGAGCTGGTCGAGGTCATGTCGTCGACGCCAGGGATGGCGCTGAGCTGCACTTCCAGTGGCGTGGCCACCGAGGAAGCCATGGTTTCAGCGCTGGCACCGGGCATCTGCGCGGAGATCTCGATGGTCGGCGCATCCACCTCCGGCAGTGGCGCCAGGGGCAGGCGAACGAAGGCGATGATGCCACCGAGAATCAGCGCCAGGGACAGCAGAATCATGCCGATCGGATGAGCGATGCACAGCGCGTAGAACCCGCGCGGCTGCATCAAGGTACATCTCCAGACGCGACAGGCGCCGGCTCGACGCGCCTGACGGTAACGCCCGGGCGCAGCCGCGACTGGCCATCGGTGACGATCCGATCACCTGCAGCCAGTCCTTCGACCACCGCGCGCTGCTCGTCTTCGTGCAGCACCTTCACCGCTGCCGGTTGCACCTTGTCACCCTGCAAACGCCACACGAAGGTGCCCTCGGTACGCTGACGGATCGCCTCCAGCGGGACCGACAACGCCTGGGCGAGCAGATCGGTCTGCAGGGTGACCACCACAGACTGATCCGGCCACAGCTGCTCACTGGCGTTATCGAAGCGGGCCTTGAAGCGCAGCGTGCCGGTATCCAGCGCGACACGGTTGTCGATCAGCGCCAGTTGGCCGGTACCGAGCAGCGTGCCGCCCTCCTCGCGAAATGCCTGAACCGGGGTTCTGTCCGCCGCGGCGAGCAGGCGCTGCAGCTCCGGCAGGCGCCGCTGCGGCAGGGTCGCCTCGATATCGATGGGGTTGGTCTGCACCACCGAGAACAGGCTGGCTGTGTCATTGGCCCTGAGCAGGCTGCCGACATCCACGTTGCGGATGCCCAGGCGACCATCGATGGGCGACTGGATGCGTGTATAGGAAAGCTGCACCTGAGCGGCAGTCACCGCCGCCTCGCGGGTCGCCAGCGTGGCCTGCAGGCGCGCGACCAGAGCCTTCTGCTGATCCAGGGTCTGCGCTGGCGAGGCACGCTCGCGAACCAGATTCTGGTAGCGCTGCAGATCGAGACGGGCGATATCCAGCTCCGCACGGGTCACCCCGCGCTCGGCCTCCGCCTGCTGCAAGGCGGCGCGCAGGCTGCGATCATCGAGGCGCGCCAGCAGCTCGCCCCTGCGCACCTGCTGCCCTTCGGCAACCGGCAGTTCGACCAGGGTGGCATCGACCTGGGCACGAATTTCCACGCTGTTCAGCGCCCGCACACGGCCCAGCGTTCGCAGCAGCACCGGGATGTCGGCCGGGGTCACTTCGTGGACCACCACCGGCACTGCGCCGGGGGCCTGATCGGTAATGGCCGTGGTCGGGCGCAGCCACCACCCGATCAGGGCGCCCAGCAGCAGGACGGAAACCACGAGCAACGATGTTCGGGACAGGAGCATGCCGTTTCTTCACAGTCAGGGAGCGGGGAGCCGGCGGCACAGGCAGATCCGCTCAGGATCAAACGTTTTAACGGATTTCTCCGGCAATATCCCTATCGCTTGCCGAATTTACATAACCGCGAGTTACAGCGCCTGCATGCGCATCGGTGACACCAGCGCGGCCACGGCTGTAGAGTCGCCGCCTGACCATACCGGCCGCGACGGAAACACGATGCAGGAACACGACGTACGGATCGCCCAACTGCTGACCTTCTATCGCAGCGCCTACCTGGCCGACAGCCGTGACCTGAACCTCGACAATCTGGTCGCTCTGCCCGCCGAGCGCCGTGCCTGGCTGGACGGCCGCGAAGATCTGGCCAGCGGCGCCCTGCCGCTGCTGGCACTGCCGCCGGGTATCGGCGCCGAGCTGGAGCGTCAGCAGCAGCTTTATCAGCGCGAGCTGCAACTGATCTACGGCGTACTGCCGGTATGCGGTCGGCTGAGCACGGGCACAGGGCCAACCACTGCGTTCTGCGCTCCGCTGGTGTACTACGAGGCCAACCTGAGCAACGGCAGCGAAGGCGATGCGCACCTGCTGGCCATCGATACCGCGCAGCCTCTGGCGAACTGGCGGCTGCTGCGCCAGCTGCTGGCCGACGACGACAGCGGCTCGCTCGATGACCTGCCACTGGCCGATGCGCCACTCGATGCTCACGGGCTCGCCGATCTGCTCGGCTGGATCAGCCGCCGCACCCGGGTTGCCGATGTGCTCGCCGCCAGTGGCTTTCCAGCCCTGGAGGACCAGCAGGCGGTGGACAAGGCGCTGCGTCGTCGCAGCCTGTCACTGCGCTCGGCGGCCATGGTCGCGCTGGTCCCGCGGGGCAGCGGCAGCCGTGGCATCGTCCACGAGTTGCAACAATTGCAGGAGGGCAAGGACTGGTCTGCGCCATTGCGCCAACTGCTCGGGGCACCGGTGCCCAGCGCAAGCCAGGGCGCCAGCAGCCCTTACGCATTGCCGGCCCAGCTCAGCAACGCACAGAGCCAGGCCCTGGCCAACGCGGCTCGCTATCCGCTGAGCCAGGTATCCGGCCCACCCGGAACCGGCAAGAGTTACACCCTGGCTGCACTGGCCCTGGATCGTTATCTGCACGGTGAAACGGTATTGCTGGTCAGTCGCAGCGAGCAGGCGGTGCGGGTCATCGGGCAGAAGCTGCGTGAAGACTTCGGCCTGCGTGATGCGGTACTCGAGGGCGATGGCCGCAGCCTTCAGCAAAACCTGCGCGAGCGTCTGAGCAGCCTTTTGCAGGGCGAACTGACGCCAATCGATCAGGATGCGGAACGCCAACAGGAGCAAGCGCTGCGGCGCCTGATCGACGAAGAACGCCGTCTGGCAGCGGCGCTCGGCAAGCGTGGTGACCAGGCGCTGCGCTGGAGCCGGCTGATTCTGCGTGCCGATCGCGGCGCCCTGGGGTTCTGGCGTCGCCACCTGCTGTTGCCCTGGGTGCGTCGGCGCGTGCGTGACAGCGTACGGCCCTGGCTACTGCTCGATGAACTGCGCGAATGTCAGCAGCGCCGCGAGCGCCTCAGCCGCGATTACCTCAATACCCGCCGCACCTCGCGCCTGCAGCGTCTGCTGGCAACCGATCGGCAGTTGTTCGTGCAGTACAACCAGGCGATTCGCGCACGCCAGTCGCAACGCCAGCTGGCGCTGTTCGAGGACATCGATCCACAGCGGCTGCTGGCTGCCTTCCCTATCTGGGTGGTGACGCTGGATGAATTGCACCGCCTGCTGCCCCTGAAGGCCGGCCTGTTCGACGTGATGGTCATGGACGAAGCCACCCAGTGCGATATCGCCTCGGCGCTGCCGGCCTTCCAGCGCTGCCGTCGAGCGGTGATCACCGGGGACGCCAGGCAGTTGCGGCACCTATCGTTCCTCTCGCGCAATCGTGAAACGCAACTGCTGCAGCGCTGCGGGTTGCCGGTCGACCAGCGCGAGCGCTGGAGCTACCGCGACAACAGTGTGCTGGATCTGGTTGGCCTGCACCTCCCCGAGCAGGCCGCGCTGACCTTTCTCGACGAGCACTTCCGCAGTCGCCCGGCACTGATCCGGTTCAGCAACCAGCGCTTCTACGACAGCCGCCTGCGGGTGATGAAGGAGCGCCCGGGGCTGAGCCACTGCGACAGTCTGCAACTGCAGCGCCTGCCTGGCGAACGCGGGCACAACGGCGTCAACGAACAGGAAGTGCAGCGCGTGCTGCAATTGATCGACGAACACATGAGCCGCTACGCCGACAGCCCGGTCAAACCGGCGATTGGCGTACTGTCGCCGTTTCGCGATCAGGTCGAGGCGATCCGTCAGGGTATCGCCGGCCTCGACCTGCAGCGCCTTCGCTACTTTCGCCTGCTGGTGGATACGCCCTACGGTTTTCAGGGCGAGGAACGCGACCTGATGATCATCAGCTTCGCCATCGATGCCAGCTCCAGCCAGGCCGCGGCCTATCTGAACCGCCAGGACATGTTCAACGTCGCCATCACCCGTGCCCGGGAGCGCCAGGTGCTGCTGTTCAGCGGCGACGAGCGTCAGTTACCGAGCGAGCACCTGCTGCGCCGCTATCTGGAAAGCCTGGCCGATCAGGCGGTGGCGCCGCATGGCCAGCCCGACCAGGACGACTTCCAACGCGCCCTGTGCACGGCGCTGCAGGCGCAGGGCGTCTCCACCTGGACACGTTATCCCCTGGCCGGCCTGCTTCTCGACGTATTCTGCCAGCGCGGCGACAAGTGCCTGGCCATCGACCTGATCGGCTTTCCGGGCGAAGGCGAGGGCTTCCTCGAGCTCGAGCGCTACCGTGTGCTGGCGCGCGCAGGCCTGGAAATCGTGCCACTGAGCTATGGCCTGTGGCGCCAGGAACCGGAGCTGGCCCTGCAGGCGCTGTTGCAGCGCCTCTAGGCGGAATCAGAAGCTGCTGCCCAGATTCAGGTACAGCGCCTTTTCGTTCTGGTCATTCAGCCCGTAGCTGAAGTTGAGCGGCCCCAGCGGCGTTTCGTAGCCGAGGAAAACGCTCGCCGCATTGATGTAGCCGCTGTCGAAGGCATTGTCGTTGTTCCACACCCGGCCGCGCTCCAGGGAGGCACCGAGGTAGATCGGGAAGTCCAGCGGCAGGAACGAGCGCGGCGTCATGCGCCGGTAGTACACCGCCCGTGCCAGGCTGATGTTCTGCCCCGCCAAGGCATCCTGACGGAAACCGGACAACTGCTGGGCGCCGCCCAGCTGAAAGCTCGAGGTGACCACCTCGGCGTCGTCCAGCGTGCGCCCGTAGCGGCCACCAAGCAGCAGGCTATGTGGCCCCTGGCTGAAGGCCTTGTCCAGTTTCAACTCCCATTGCCGATAGCGGTCGTCGGCACCGAGGCTGGCATCGTACTGGCGCAGGTGCAGGCCGATCTCTTCGCCGTCGTGGGGGAAGTCGACGTTGTCGAGGGTGTCGAAGGAGTACTGCATTTCGTAGTAGCCCTCGGTGAAGCTGAACTCCGGCTGATCGCGCTCGCCGATACGTACCTCCGCTTCCCCCCAGGCCTGGCCGATACCGAAACGGATCTCGCCGTTGTTGGCGATCTGCCGGCCCACATTGAGCCCGTAGCCGTAGCGTTGCACCCGGTATTCGGCGATCGGGTCATTGTCGAGCACGGCGTCGACGTTCCACGCTTCGGCATACAGGTTGGGCGCCACGAACCAGCGCGAACCGACGTCCAGCGGTTGGTAGAACTCGCTGTAAAGCTCCTGGCGATCGCCCAGTTGCACCCGGGTCAGCCATTCGGCACCCAGCCGGTTGATGCCGTTCTTGCGGAAGCTGGCGCCCAGATTGAAGACGCTGTCGCCATTGAAGTCGTCGGAGAGATTCAGGCCCAGGCGCAGGTAATCGGTGCCAGTGCGTTTCTCCCGCGCATCGATCACCAGGGTGTTTTCTCCCTCGTGGCTGACCACCCGGTACTGCACCCGCTCGAAGTAATCGAGACCGTACAGCGTCCCCATGTCACGCTGCAGCCCGGCCATGTCCAGAGGCTCGCCGAGGGGCTGGCCGATATAGTTGCGGATCACCTCGTCGCCGACCTTGGAATCGTTATCCACCTGGATCGCGTTGATCACCGGGGTGCGCCGCTCGGCACTGCGCGCCAGCGTAAGGGCCGGGTTGCCGCCACTGCGTCGCACCAGCGGTGTCAGGCGTGGCTGCAAGGCCTTTGCAGCCTGGTAGCCGGCTTCGATCAGTTCCTCGCCGCGGCCGAAATCGGTCACCCCGAAGGGCGCCATGTTCGGCTGCACCAGAACGTCGGTGGCCTGCAGCGTCGCCAACTGCTCTTCGGAATTGCGCCGGGTCATCATGGTGATCGACTGGTTGAGCACGTCGACCACGGTGAGCAGCTCTTTACGCGGCTTCAGCGGGGTGCCGATGTCCACCACGATGACCCGATCCACGCCCATGTCGCGGGCCACGTCCACGGGAATGTTGTCGACCATGCCGCCGTCGACCAGCAGGCGACCGTCCAGCTCGACCGGCGCGAATACCGCAGGGATCGACATGCTGGCGCGGATCACCTGGGGCAGGTGACCGCTGCGAAAGACCACCTTCTGGTCGTTGGCGATATCGGTGGCCACGGCGCGAAATGGAATGGGCAAACGGTCGAAGTCACGCACATCGCTGCTGCGTACCAGCAGACGTTCGAGCAGCAGGGCCAGGTTCTGGCCCTGGATGACGCCGAGCGGCAGGCCCAGGCTGCCGTCGTCACGGAAGCTCAGGCGCTGTTTGATGAGAAAGTCGCGGTCATCCTGCTTGCGGCGGAACGGCATATCGGTGCGCGGCGGATCGTCGGACAGCACCTGCCGCCAATCCATGTTCAGCGCCACGTCTTCCAGCTCGGCGATGCTGTAGCCCGACGCGTACAACCCACCGATCACCGCGCCCATGCTGGTGCCAGCGATGGCATCGATCTGCACGCCCTGCTCTTCCAGCGCCTTG
The DNA here is from genome assembly GCF_052958135.1 of Pseudomonas sp. SZ40. NCBI lineage: Bacteria > Pseudomonadati > Pseudomonadota > Gammaproteobacteria > Pseudomonadales > Pseudomonadaceae > Pseudomonas > Pseudomonas sp. SZ40. Next base: position 162,420 of record NZ_JBQWIF010000006.1, read on the forward strand.
AGCACACCGATATGGGCCAGCCCGCGCGCGGCACCACCGGACAGCACCAGGCCGACCTTGGGCTGCGCACTTTGCGCGACGGCGAACAGCGGGAAGAACAGGAGCAGCAGAACGAGCAGACGACGACGCATGGCACATCCCTGGCGGTGGGCGATCAGGACAAGGGCGCCATTATAGGAGCCTGATCACCAAGATGTGCGGCACACGACGCGGCTGTTCAGCTCACTCAGTGCAAGCGGTGCGATTCACCGGAGAACGGGTCGTGGAAACTGGCGATCTCGGACTGCAGCCGACGGTTCTCGCCATACGCCTCGATGGCGCGGCGGTAGCGCATGCGCTGCTCGTCGAGCAGCTTGCGCCGGGCTTTCACCACACTCTGTTCATGCTGTTGCGCTTCATCCACATGGCGAGCCATGGCAGGTCTCCAGGTTGAATAACGGGAGACCAGATTCAGCCAGTGCCATGACAGTTTGAGGGCAATGCGGTGACGCTGAGGTGAACTCAGGCGCCTTCTTCGTGATTCTTTATCGACTTCGCCGACAGCCGCAGACTGCGCAGGCTGCGCTTGACGCTCTTGAGGTGGTTGACCAGGCTCGGGCCACGGGCCATGGCCACGCCCATGGCGAGCACGTCGATCACCACCAGGTGGGCGATGCGCGAGGCCAGCGGTGTGTAGATCTCGGTGTCTTCCTGCACGTCGATGGCCAGATTGACCGTGGCCAGATCGGCCAGCGGCGTCTGCCCCGGGCACAGGGCGATCAGCGAAGCACCGGCTTCACGTACCACGTTGGCCGTGGTCAGCAGATCCTTGGAGCGCCCGGACTGGGAGATGCACACCGCGACATCCGACGGCTTGAGGGTAATCGCCGACATCGCCTGCATGTGCGGGTCGGAGTAGGCCGCGGCATTGAGCAGCAGGCGGAAGAACTTGTGCTGGGCATCGGCCGCCACGGCACCGGACGCGCCAAAACCGTAGAACTCGATGCGCTGCGCCTGGGAGCACAGCCCGATGGCCTTCTCCAGTGCCACCGGATCGAGCTTCTCGCGCACCTCGATCAGGGTATGCAGCGTGGTGTCGAAGATCTTCATGCTGAAGTCGGCGACCGAATCGTCTTCATGGATGGCGAACTGACCGAAACTCGCACCAGCCGCCAGGCTCTGCGCCAGCTTGAGCTTGAGATCCTGAAAACCGCTGCAGCCGATGGCGCGGCAGAAGCGCACGATGGTTGGTTCGCTGATGCCCACGGAATGCGCCAGCTCCGCCATGGAACTGTGCATCACCGCCGCAGGATCGAGTAGCACATGATCGGCCACCTTGAGTTCCGACTTGCGCAGGAGGTGGCGTGACTGGGCAATGTGCTGCAACAAATTCACTGGCAGAGACTCGACTGAAAAGTGATGAAGACGCCGGCTGGACTTTAGAGGTGTCACGACTCGGTTATGATCGAGATGCGCCGGGGGTGTAGTGTGCTTGTAGTTATACTACAAGGCTGACGCCCTCGCACGGACAAACCGATTCGGAGTTCCCATGCTGAGCAATTCCTGTGACATGCTGGTTTTCGGCGGCACTGGCGATCTGGCCCTGCACAAACTGCTGCCTGCGCTTTATTACCTGCATCGCGACGGTCGCCTGCATCGCGACACCCGTATTCTCGCCCTGGCCCGCAGCAATCACGCGCGCGCGGCCTACCAGGCCCTCGCCGAGCGCCACTGCCGCGTACAGGTGGCACGCGCCGACTTCGATGAGCAAACCTGGCAAGCGTTCGCCGAGCGTCTCGACTACTTCGTCATGGACGCCTCGCAAAGCGCCGACTTCGGCCGCCTGGCCAAGTACCTGGGCAATGATCGGGAACGGGTGAGGGTCTACTACCTGGCCACCGCGCCCAATCTGTTCGAAGACATCGCCTCGCACCTCAAGGTTGCAGGCCTGGCCGGCCCCCGCGCACGCATCGTGCTGGAAAAGCCCATCGGCCATTCACTGCAATCGGCCCTGGAGATCAACACGGGAATCGGGGCGGTTTTCGACGAATCCCAGGTGTTTCGCATCGACCACTACCTGGGCAAGGAAACCGTGCAGAACCTGATGGCGCTGCGCTTCGCCAACGCCCTGTTCGAGCCCGTGTGGCGCGCCGGGCACATCGACCACGTGCAGATCAGCGTCTGCGAGACCCTGGGCGTGGAAAACCGCGGCGCCTATTACGACCAGGCCGGAGCGATGCGCGACATGGTGCAGAACCATCTGCTGCAGCTGCTTTGCCTGGTGGCAATGGAAGCCCCGGTGCGCTTCGACGCCGAGTCGGTGCGCAACGAGAAGGTGAAGATTCTCGAAGCATTGAAGCCCATCACCGGGCTCGACGTGCGCGACAAGACCGTACGCGGCCAGTACGCCGCCGGCAGGATCGGCGGCCAGGAAGTGCCTGCCTATTACTTCGAGAAGAACGTCGACAACGACAGCGACACCGAAACCTTCGTCGCCGTGCAGGCCGAGATCAACAACTGGCGCTGGGCAGGCGTGCCCTTCTACCTGCGCACCGGCAAGCGGCTGGCGCGCAAGACGTCGGAAATCCTCATCCAGTTCAAACCCGTCCCCCACCAGTTATTCGGTAATGGCGAAGCCAACCAGCTGCTGATCCGTCTGCAGCCCGAGGAACGCATCAGCCTGCAGCTGATGGCCAAGAACCCCGGCAAGGGCATGCACCTGAAACCGGTCGAGCTGGACCTCAACCTGGCCGATGCCTTCAACAAACAACGACGCTGGGATGCGTACGAGCGCCTGTTGCTGGATGTCATCGAAGGTGATTCGACGCTGTTCATGCGCCGTGACGAAGTGGAAGCCGCCTGGCAATGGATCGATCCGATCATCAAGGGCTGGAATCAGCATTATCAGAGCCCACGCCCTTATCCTGCCGGCAGCAACGGGCCAGAACAATTGCAGCACTTGCTGGAGCGGCATGGCCGCGAATGGATCGAATGATCGGGAACGGCCAGTTATCGATCATTCATTAACCGTTGGTAAGCAAAGTTGTAACTCCGAATACCGATACCGCCTGTAAGCCATTGGCCATTGGCCATTATATTGCGCCGTGTCAGTCCATCCCCGATCAAAACAATTGAACCTTATATAAATGCCGCTGTTGCAGCGGCATAGTTCAGAAATGACTCTTTTTCAAAGGAAAACTGCATATTCATTTCTCGACTAAAAATTTCGCCAATAGAAATTAAAAAAATAAACAACCAAAACATATACTTGGGATTTTCATTATAAAAATCTGGCATTAATCCGTTGGTATTAAATAGCTTTAGGGCCTAAAAATACCGGAACACTATTCCAAAAAAGTATCACTTCTCTCTACATGCTTGCGATTCGACCGCTAGGTTTAAGTAGCGGTCGTCTTATCTGGTGCAACTGAAGTACGGGTTACTCCCGAAGTGAAGTCAGGAATTCGATGGAAGTCGAAAGTTAAGGATTGGGAGAAATCTTCATGGCTGTACAGGCTAAGGTCGCCCCTATTGACCAGCAAGTCGCTCAAGCAACCGAGCGCACTGTCAGCAACACGTTACCGCTAAGTCAGAGCAGCAACGTCGCACTGAATATCGCTCCGGAATCCGTCGCCAGTTACAGCCGTGAAGGCATGGATCTGGTCGTGCAGATGCAGGATGGGGAAGTACTGCGGATCAGTAATTTCTATTCACCCGTCGAACAGCCAAGCCAGCTGTTCCTGGTGGGTGAGGAAGAGCAACTGATCGCGGTAGACCTCTCGCAAGCCGCCTCCGACGGCATCCTCGCCGCGTCCTATGCATCGGAAACCACCCTGTCCGGATTCACCTCGCTGACGTCCGCGGCGGCAACCACCGGCGGCGCCCTGGGTCTGGGCACCGCTGCGCTCATCGGTGGCGTGGCGATCGCCGGTGGTGTGGTGGTGGCCGATGAGATCAGCAGCAGAGACAGCAACAACGACAACGGCGGCGCAACCCCGGTCGCCCCATCCGCTGCGAGCAACCTGCAGGTCAGTCCGGACGGCCGCCTGCTGACCGGCAGCGCCGAAGCTGGCACGACCGTGCGAGTGGATGTGAACGGCGATGGCAACGTCGACTACACCGCCACGGTGGATAACGACGGGCGCTTCGTGGTGTCGTTCGTACCGCCGCTGACCAACGGCGAGGCGGTCAGCGTGGTGGTGGTCAATGCGGCGGGCGCTACCAGCCCCGCAGCGCAGGTGGTCGCACCCGACATCAGCGCACCGGACCCGGCCAGCCAGTTGCAGGTGTCTGCCGAAGGGGATGTGCTGACTGGGCTCGCCGAGCCTGGCGCGCGCGTCGAGATCGATCTGAATGGTGACGGTATCGCCGACAGCTTCGCCATCGCCGGGCCCGACGGGCGCTTCACGTTCACCCTGAACCCACCGCTGGTAGCTGGCGAGACCATCGCGGTATGGGTCATCGATGGCGCGGGCAATCAGGGCCAGACGGCGACCATCGCCGCGCCGAACGTGCTGGCACCTGAAGCCCCGACGGTCGAGCCAAGCAATGGTGCCCAACTGACAGGCACCGCGCCGCCGGACGCGACAGTGGAGTTCACCAACCCAGATGGCTCGTTGCTCGGCCAGACCACTGCCGATGCCAATGGCAACTGGACGTTCACTCCGAACGTCCCCTGGGCGGACGGTGCCCTGGTCGACATGTCGGTGATCAACGTGCAGGGCATTCGCTCACCGATCATCCGTATCGTGATCGATCGCAGCCCTCCCGACGCGCCCACCGTGGAGGTCAGCAACGGCACCTTGCTGAGCGGCACGGCGGAAGCCAACAGCACCATCACCCTGACCATCGGCAGCACCCCAGCGGTAACGGTCACCACCGACGCCAGTGGGCTCTGGTACTACAGCCCGGCTGTGGCGCTGGCCGATGGAACGCTAGTCAGCGTGGTCGCAACCGACCGGGCTGGCAACAGCAGCCCGCCCACCGCCCTGACCATCGATGCCAGCCCGCCGCTGGCGCCACAGATCGGCAACAGCAACGGCGTGGTTTTCAGCGGCACGGCCGAGGCCGGCAGCACCCTGATACTGAGCGCCGCTGGCGCCGTGATTGGCCAGACCCTGGTAGACGCCAACGGCAACTGGAGCTTCACCGCAAGCCCACCTGTCGCCAATGGCATCCTGGTCAGCGCTGCGGCACGCGATGCCGCAGGCAATACCGGCCCTGCCGACTCGGTGACCGTCGACAACGCACTGCCCAATGCCCCGGTCATCACCGCGAGCAACGGTACGGTCATTTCCGGCACCGCTGATGCCGGCAGCATCATCATCGTCAGAGACGCCAATGGCGGCCTTATCGGCCAGACCACAGCCAATGGCAGCGGCGCCTGGTCGATCACGCCAGCAGTGCCTCTGGCCAATGGCTCGGTGATCAACGCCATCGCCCAGAACGCCCAGGGCGAAAGCGCCAGCACCACCATCGCCGTCGATGCCGCGCCGCCCCAAGCGCCCGTGGTGCAGCCCAGCAACGGCGAAGTGCTGACGGGGACGGCCGAAGCCGGCGCAAAGATCATCCTGATCTACAGCAATGGCCAACTGATCGGGCAGACGTCTGCCGATGCGGACGGTAACTGGAGTTTCATCCCCACCACGCCACTGAGCGACGGGACCAGCATCGAGGTGACGGCGCGTGACGCCGTCGGCAATACCAGCCTTCCAGCCACCGTGGTCATCGACCGCGATCCGCCGACCATTCCGACGCTCGATGCAACCGATGGCATCACCATCAGCGGCTCCGCCGAAGCCGGCAGCACGGTGACCGTCAGCGGTCCGGGCGGGGTGATCATCGGCGCAACCATCGCCGACGCCAACGGCAACTGGAGCATCACGCCAACCCAACCCCTCGGCCATGACACCCCGATCAGCGTGAGCGCCCGTGACGAGGCCGGCAACGTCAGCGTACCGGCCACCGGCGTGGTGGACGCAGAAGCGCCACAAGCGCCCACGCTCGCACCTTCGCGAGGCAACGCACTGAGTGGCACCGCCGAACCCGGCAGTACGGTCATCATCACCATCGGCAACGATCCCGCCGTGCAGGTGAGCGTGGGCAACGATGGAAACTGGACCTACCTGCCAGGCCAACCCATTGCCAATGGCACCCCGGTCACCGTGGTGGCACAGGACCCCAGCGGCAATAGCAGCGCACCGGTCAATGGCAGTGTCGACAGCCAGCCTCCGGCAGCGCCCGTGGTGCACCCCAGCAACGGCGACATTCTGAGCGGCACCGCCGAGCCGGGCAGCACCGTGACCGTCACCACCCCGGGCAACCCCGAACAGACGGCGACAACCGATGCCAATGGCAACTGGACGGTCACCCCGACCAGCCCATTGCCCAATGGCGCATCGGTGGCAGTGACCGCCACCGATGCGGCGGGCAATCAGAGCACCGCTGGCGGAACCATCATCGATATCGCGCTGCCGGCACGCCCAACCATCGCCCCCAGCAACGGCAGCGCGCTCAGCGGTACCGCAACGGCCGGGGCGACCGTGGTGCTGACTGGCGCAGGCGGTGTCGCCATCGGCCAGACCAGCGCCGATGCGAACGGGGTCTGGAACTTCAGCCCGGCCGCGCCACTGGCCAACGGCACCAGCGTCAGCGCTACGGTCAACGCCAATGGCGTCAGCAGCGCACCGGCGATCACCGTGATCGACAGCATCGCGCCGGCCACGCCGACCATCCAGCCAAGCGACGGCAGCCTGCTGACCGGCACCGCCGAAGCCGGTAGCACGCTGATTCTGACCGGCCCGGGTGGCACCAGCATCGGCCAGGCCACTGCCAATGATCAGGGCGTCTGGACATTCCAATCGGGTACGGCACTGGCCAACGGCACGCTGGTGAGCGTTGTCGCTCGTGATGCCGCCGGTAACCAGAGCGCAGCAGCCACGACCACCACCGATGGCGTCGCCCCGCAGACGCCCACCCTGTTGCCCAGCAGCGGCACCCTGTTGAGCGGAACCGCAGAAGCAGGCAGTACGCTGATCGTCAGCGACGCCAATGGTCGGGTCATTGGTCGAGCCACCGCCGATGCGAATGGCAACTGGACCCTGGCGCCGTCCCCCGCGTTGGCCGACAACGCGCAGATCAGCGTGGTCGCGCGCGATGCGGCCGGCAATACCAGTCCATCGGCAAGCGTGATCATCGATGCGAGCGCACCCGCCGCTCCGCTTCTCGATCCAAGCAATGGCCGTGTACTTAGCGGTAGCGCAGAGCCAGGCAGCACCCTGACCATCAGGGATCTGGCCGGCAACCTGATAGCCGAAACGGTGGTGGGCGCAAATGGCACCTGGAGCATCCCCCTCGCCACGCCGATACCCAACGCCGCGCAAATCCGGGTCATCGCCACGGACCCCAGCGGCAACGCCAGCCCGGCCGCGTCGCTGACGATCGATAGCGTCGCCCCCGCAGCCCCCACCGTCGCCCTGAGCAATGGCAGTGAAATCAGCGGCAGCGCCGAACCGGGAAGTACCGTGATCCTCACCGGGGCTGGCGGCGCCAGCATCGGCCAGGTCACTGCCGACGCCAATGGCAACTGGACCTTCATACCCACCGGCGCAATCGGCAATGGCACCCAGGTCAACGTGGTCGCCCGCGATGCCGCCGGCAACACCAGTGCGGCCAGCAGCGTCACCATCGACAGCCAGGCACCGAACGCACCGAGCGTGGGGCCCAGCAACGGCACACTGCTCAGCGGCACCGGCGAAGCGGGGAGCCTTCTGATCATCAGCGTCGACGGCGCCGTCATCGGTCAGACCCTGGTCGCCGCTGACGGCACCTGGAGCTTCACGCCGCCCGCTGCATTGCCCGATGGCACCGCGATCAGCATCGTCGCGCAGGATGCCACCGGCAACCAGAGCGCCTCGGTGGGTGTCACAATCGATGCTCTGGCCCCCGCCACCCCGGTGATTCAACCCAGCAACGGCAGCATCCTCAGCGGTAGCGCTGAAGCGGGCAGTACCGTCCTCATCACCGGGCCGGGTGGCGTCGTCATCGGCCAGACCATCGCAGACGGCAACAATACCTGGGCATTCACGCCAACCAACCCGTTGCTCGACGGCACTCAGGTCACCGTGGTCGCCCGTGACAGTGCCGGCAACACCAGCGCTCCTGCTGCCGTGATCGTCGATGCGGTCGGCCCGGCAACACCCACCCTGGCCCCGAGCGATGGCAAGACCCTGCTCAGCGGTACTGCCGAACCCGGAACCACGCTGTTGCTCACCATCGGCACCGCGCCAGCGATTGAAGTCGGTGTCGACTCGAACGGCGTCTGGACCTATCCCCTGAGCGCCCCGCTGGCAGACCTGACCCCCGTCAGCGCGGTGGCTCGCGATGCTTCCGGCAATTTCAGCCCTGTAGCAACCATCGAGATCGATGCCGCGGCCCCCGGTTCACCGGTGATCGTGGTGGGTACCAGCACGTTGCTGAGCGGCACTGCCGAAGCCGGCAGCACGGTCAGCATCAAGCTGCTGGTCAACGGCCAGCAGACCGAAATCGGCAGCGTGGTGGCCGATGCCCAAGGCAACTGGTCGTTCTCGCCCACACCGCCCAATACCCTGATCGATGGAAACCAGATTCAGGTCACGGCGACCGATGCAGCAGGCAACATCAGCCAGCCCTCCGCCATCGTCACCATCGATACCAATGCGCCCCTGCAACCCAGCATCGACGCCAGCAATGGCAGTAGCTTCAGTGGTATCACCGAAGCCGGCAGCATCGTCATCATCACCGGCCCCGGCGGTGTGCTCATCGGCCAGGCCACCGCGGACGTCGACGGCGGCTGGACGTTCAGCCCGGCCAATCCGCTTCTCGATGGCACGCCAGTCACCGTGGTCGCCCGTGATGCCAGCGGTAACACCAGCCCATCGGCATCCGTCACCGTCGATGCCATCGCACCGGACGCACCGACGATTTCTCCCAGCGACGGCAGGACCACCCTCAGCGGCACCGCCGAGCCGGGCAGCACGCTGCTGCTCGGCATCGGAGGGGCTGCCGCGATTGAAATACCCGTAGACCAAGGCGGCAACTGGTCCTATGCACTGAATCCTGCGCTGGGTAATGGCATCACCATCACCGTGAGCGCTCGCGATGCAGCCGGCAATACCGGTCCGGCAGCATCCACCACCATCGACAACCTGGCGCCCGATGCTCCTGATCTGTATCCAAGCAACGGGCTGGAACTGAGCGGTACGGGCGAACCCGGCACCACGATCACCGTAACCAGCCCGGCGGATCTCAATCTGCAAGCGACGGTCGACGCCAATGGCAACTGGACGATCCCGCTGGGCACGCCACTGCCCGACAACACCTCGGTTTCGGTCATCGCCACCGATGCGGCAGGCAACCAGAGCGGTCCTGCAACGATCAGCGTGGAAGCCGACCTGCCAGCACGGCCTACCATCGATCCGAGTAACGGCCTGCAACTGAGCGGAACGGCCCCACTGGGCACCACGGTAATACTCACCGCTGCCGATGGCACCTCCATCGGCCAGGCCAGCGTGAACGCTCAAGGTGAATGGAGCTTCACTCCCCCCGCGGCGCTGCCCAATGGCGCCGTAGTCACCGCAGTCGCCAACGATGGCGTGAACGACAGCGCGCCTGCCACGAGCATCATCGATAGCATCGCCCCGGCAGCGCCGACGATCGACCCGAGCAATGGCAGCCTGCTCAGCGGCACCGCCGAAGCCGGCAGTACCGTGATCCTCAGCGGCAGTGGCGGTATCGGCATTGGCCAGATCATCGCCGATGCGAATGGAAACTGGACATTCACGCCGGGCGCGGCGCTGAGCAACGGCACCCTGGTGACCGCCGTAGCCCGCGACGCCGCTGGCAACACCAGCGCTTCGGCCAGCACCACCATCGACAACGTCGCCCCCGATGCGCCTACCCTCGATCCGAGCAATGGAGCCCTGCTCTCGGGTACCGCGCAGGCCGGTATCAGCCTGATTGTCACCGATGCCAACGGTCGGGTGATCGGCCAGACCACCGCCGATGCGAATGGCAACTGGTCCCTGAGCCCTTCCCCGGCGCTGGCCAATGCCAGCGTGGTCACGGTGGTGGCCCGTGACGTCGCCGGCAACATCAGCGCCCCGGCCAGCACGGCCGTGGATGCCGTGGCACCCGGCGTCCCAACCCTGCAATCGAGCAATGGCATTACGTTCAGTGGCAGCGCCGAGGCTGGCAGCACGGTCATCATCACCGGTGCCGCTGGTGCCGTCATCGGCCAGGTCGTTGCCGACGCCCAGGGCAACTGGACATTCACGCCGCCCACGGCAATCGCCAACGGCACCGTGGTGACCGTGGTCGCCCGGGACGCCGCGGGCAATACCAGCGGGGCGATCACCAGCACCATCGACGCGGTCGCGCCCAATCCCCCCACCATCAGCGCCAGCAACGGCACGCAGCTGAGTGGCACCGCCGAAGCGGGAGCCACGGTGATTCTCACTGGCTCGGGTGGCGTCGCCATTGGCCAGGTCATTGCCGACGCCAACGGCAACTGGGCGTTCACGCCGGGCAGTGCATTGGCCAACGGCACCGTGGTCACGGCAGTGGCTCGCGATGCCGCCGGCAATACCAGCGGTCAGGCAGCCACCACCATCGATGCGCTGGCACCGGCCACACCGACGATCGATGCCAGCAATGGCACGCAGCTTGGCGGTAGCGCCGAAGCAGGCAGCACGGTGGTGGTCACGGATGCCAACGGGCGCATCATCGGCCAGGCCACCGCCACGGCCGATGGAACCTGGACACTCACGCCCTCGCCTGCACTGCCCAATGGCGCGCTGATCAGCGCAATCGCCCGGGATGCCGTGGGCAATACCAGCGCCGCAGTCAGCATCACCATCGACAGTGTCGCCCCGGTTGCCCCGACCATTTCGCCCAGCAACGGCATCGAGCTCAGTGGCACTGCGGAAGCCGGCAGCACGGTGATCATCACCGGCCCGGGCGGCAGCATCATCGGCCAGACCTCGGCGAACGCGGGCGGCACCTGGAGTTTCACTCCCACGACCGCGGTGCCGAACGGCACTCAGGTCAGCGTGGTGTCCCGGGATGCGGCGGGCAATACCAGCCCATCGGCGAGCACGGTCATCGACTCGCAGGTGCCGGATCACCCCACCGTGAATCCGAGCAATGGCGTGCTGCTGAGCGGTACTGCCGAAGCCAACAGCACGGTGATCATCACCGGCCCGGGCGGCGCCGCAATCGGCACCACCACGGCCAATGCCAGTGGCAACTGGAGCTTCACGCCCGCCTCGGCGGTGGCCAACGGCACGTTGGTCACTGTGGTGGCCCGCGACGCACTGGGCAACCAGAGCGCCCCAGCCAGCACGCTGATCGACAGCATCGCGCCCTCCGCGCCTCTGATCAGTCCAAGCAATGGTCTGGTCATCAGCGGCAGCGCCGAAGCCGGTAGCACGGTGACCATACGGGTGGCCGGCAACAGCATCGGTACCGCTCTGGCGGACGCCAACGGCAACTGGTCACTGACCCCGGGCACGGCGCTGAGCAATGCCACGCAGATCAGTGCCACGGCCACCGACGTGGCAGGCAACGTCAGCACCGCCGCCACTGCGACGGTCGATGCACAGGCACCCGGAGCGCCAACCATCGGTGCCAGCAACGGCGTCATCCTGAGCGGGACGGCAGAGGCCGGCAGTACGGTGATCATCACCGGCGCTGGCGGCGTCGCCATTGGTCAGGCGCAGGTCGACGGTGCGGGCAACTGGTCGTTCATCCCCCCCGTGGCACTCACCAACACCACCCAGGTCACCGTGGTGGCACGCGATGCGGCGGGCAACACCGGGCCATCCGCGAGCCTGGTGATCGATACCGTGGCGCCCGTCATGCCGACCGTGCAACCGAGCAATGGCGTGTCGCTGACCGGTACTGCCGAGGCCGGCAGTACCGTGATCCTCACCGGCCCTGGAGGGGTGGTCATCGGTCAGACCATAGCGGGTCCGGGCGGGGCCTGGAGCTTCAGCCCACAAACGCCGCTGCAGCACGGCGCCCAGATCAGCGTCAGCGCCCGGGATGCGGCAGGCAACACGGGAGCGTCCGCCAGCGTCAGCATCGACGCCGTGGCACCTGTTGCACCAACCATCGACGCCACCAATGGCGTCTTGCTGCGGGGTACCGCAGAGGCTGGCAGTACCGTCATCCTCACCACCGCCAATGGCAGCCCCCTCGCGACGCTCACCGCCGATGCCAATGGCGCCTGGAGCCTGACGCCGGGCACGGCACTGGGCCACGGCACCCTGGTAACCGTGGTGTCGCGGGATGCGGCAGGCAACCTCAGCGCCTCGGCCAGCACCAGTGTCGACGCCATCGCGCCTCAGACGCCCTTCATCGCCGCCAGCAATGGTGTCGATCTGAGTGGTACCGCAGAGGCGGGCAGCACGGTGCGGTTGAGCGTAGGGGGCGTACAGATCGCCCAGGTCATCGCCGATGCCAACGGCAACTGGCATTTCACCCCGCCCCTGGCGCTGCCGGACAACACGCTGGTCACCGCGATCGCCGTAGACGCCGCAGGTAACACGAGTGGCTCGGCTAGCGTGACGGTGGACGACTCCGGACCGGACCTGCCCGTCGTCGCGCCCAGCAACGGCAGCCTGCTCAGCGGTAGCGCTGAACCGGGCAGCACCATCACCGTCAGCGTTGGCGGCCAGCAACTCGGCCAGACCATCGCCGATCCGATCACCGGAAACTGGGTGCTGCCGGTTTCACCGGCCATCGCCAATGGCACCTCGGTCAGCGTCACCGCCACCGATGCCACCAACAATGTCAGCGCGCCGGCGATCATCGTCATCGACAGCGTGCCGCCAGCGGTGCCAACCATCCAGGCCAGCAATGGCACCCTGCTCACCGGCACGGCCGAAGCAGGCAGCACGGTGATCCTCACCGGTCCCGGGGGTGCGCCAATCGGTATCACCACCGCCACTGCCAGCGGCAGTTGGAGCCTCAACCCCGGTACACCGCTGGCCAATGGCACTCAGGTCACCGTGGTCGCCCGGGATGCAGCCAACAACACCAGCCCATCGGCCAGCGTCACCGTCGATGCCGTAGCGCCTGCGGCCCCGACCATCCTGGCCAGCAACGGCACGCTGCTGAGCGGTAGCGCAGAGGTGAACAGCACGGTCATTCTCACCGGCCCGGGCGGCGTGCAGATCGGCACCACCACTGCCAATGGCAGCGGCGCCTGGTCGTTCTCGCCCAGCCCGGCGCTGGCCAACGGCGTGGTGGTAACGGCGATAGCCAGAGATGCCGCCGGCAACAACAGCGGCTCGGTCAGTACCACCATCGATGCCGTGGCACCGGTAGCGCCGACCATTCAGCCGAGCAATGGTGCCCTGCTCAGCGGCACGGCGGAAGCCGGCAGCACGGTGCTACTGACTGGCGCAGGAGGTGCACCGATCGGCACGGCGCTCACCAACGCCAGCGGCAACTGGAGCTTCGCGCCGGGTAGTACGCTGAGCAATGGCACCGTGGTCAAGGCGGTGGCCCGCGACGCCGCTGGCAATACCAGCGGCTCGATCAGCACCACCATCGATGGCGTCGCACCCGTAGCGCCAACCATTCAACCCAGCAAGGGCACCCTGCTGACCGGCACTGCCGAAGCAGGCAGTACCGTGATCCTCACCGGCCCGGGCGGCGCCGCGCTCGGTCAAACCACCGCCAATGCCGGCGGCGCCTGGAGCTTCACACCCGCAGCGCCGCTGGCCAACGGCACCACGGTGACCGTGGTTGCGAGGGATGCAGCGGGCAATACCAGCACTGCAGCGACCACCAACATCGACAGCCAGGCACCCAACGCGCCAAGCAACCTGTTCGTTACCGCGGACGGCACGCTGCTCACCGGCAACGCCGAGGCCGGCAGCCAGGTGCGTATCGTGGTCAATGGCAACGTCGCCAATCCGATCACGGTGACGGCCACCGCAGCGGGTACCTTCGCCGCCATACTGATCCCGGCACTGGTGGCCGGCCAGCCCATCGGCGTGACGGCCATCGACGCGGCGGGTAACGTCAGCGCATCGGCGGGCACCAACGCGCCCAACCTGTCAGCGCCGACCATCAGCGTTGCCGAGGCGGCCGATACTTACATCAATGCTGCCGAAGCGGCGGATGGCATCCAGGTGCGCGTTGGCCTGGCCACCGGCGTGCGCGCCGGTGACGTGGTCACCGTCACCTACACCGGCACGGGTGGTTACCAGTTCAATCAGGCCCATACCGTGACCGCCGCCGAGGCTCTGGCAGGCAGCGCCGTGGTGTCGGTCGTGCCACCCGCTGGCAGCTTCCCCCAAGGGGCGGCTTCGGTGACGGCGCATGTCAACAATGGCGCCAACTCCCAGACGGCGAACTTCACCGTCGATACAATCGCGCCGTCCTCTCCGGTGCTCGGTCTGGTCGGTAACCTGCTGACCATTTCCGGTGAGCCGAACAGTGAACTGACGGTCCGTATCGACCTGGGCGGTACGGTGGCCACCGCCACGGTCACCGCCAACAACGCGGGCCTGGCCTCGGTGAATCTGCTCACCGGGCTGAACATCGGCCTGAGCTACGGCCAACTGCTCAGCGCCCAGGTTTCGGTGTCCGCCAGGGATCAGGCGGGCAACCAGAGCAACGTCGCGACCCTGGGCCTGGGTACCAGCCTGCAGCAGCAACCCATCACCCTGGGCAACCTGGCCGTGGACGCCAATCTCAATCTGCTCAATCTTCCCGCTGCCCGGCTGGGCGTCAGCGGCAAGACCGTGGCGGGTGCCGCACTGGCCGTCGAAGTGCTGACCCCGGTCGGCTACATCGGCGTCGCCCCGCTGGCTGCCGACGCCAATGGCAATTTCTCGCTCAACTTGCTCAGCCCCACGGTGCTCAGCCAGCTCGGTCTGTCGCTCACCAACATCCTCAACCTCGGCGGCGATCTGGCGCTGCGCATCACCGCCACTTCCGCGGGCAAGACCAGCGGCGTGTACACCGTCGACCTCGACCCACTGGGCCTGCTCGGCCTGACCATCGGCAGCGTGCGGGTCGATGGCACGGCAGCGGACGACATCCTCTCCGGTAACGCGACCATCGCCGGCGAGCGGATCTTCGCCGGGCTCGGCAATGACCTGATCCTCAATGTCGGCTCCGGCGACCGGGTGGACGCAGGCGCAGGCAACGACACCATTCAGATCAAGGCCACCAACTTCGGCAACGTCGATGGCGGGACCGGTTTCGACACGGTGGTCTTCGATGGCGGGATCGACATCAACTACGGGGCCGCGGGAATCGGCACCTTCAGCAACATCGAGCGCATCGATCTCGGTACCGGTGATTCGGGCAGCACGCTGACCCTCACCGCAGCCGCCGTCGACGCCATGACCGATTCGAGAAACACCCTGCAGATCACCGGCGAAAGCAATGACGTGCTCAACCTCACGGCCAGCGCGCTGAAAACCGGGGCGCAGCAGATCGACGGCATCACCTACGACGTCTATACCTACGGAAGCACCACGCTGCTGGTGGAAGAGAATACGGTACAGGTCGTGGTCAGTTGATAGGGAAGCCGTTGCGCAGTATGGATACGCGTCGTCGTGACTGGGTCATTCGCGTTGCAATCGCCCTGTGCCTGCCCGTGTCCGTGCAGGCCATGCCACTGGACCAGGCGGTACGCAACGGCCTGGCGATTCATCCACAGGTGCGTGCGGCGCTCTCCGAGGCCGCACGGGCGGAAACCGAGGTGAAGATCGCCAAGGGTGGCTACTACCCGTCGCTGTCGCTGTCCGGCGGCCCGCAGGAGTTCGATATCGGCGAGGCCGTCTACGACGTCACCGTCTCGCAGATGCTTTACGACTGGGGCCGCGTGGACAGCCAGGTGGATACCGCCAAGGCGACCCAGCGCCAGCTTTCGGCCAGCGCAGAAGTCACCCGCGAAGATGCTGCCCTGGATATCGTCGAGACGTACCTGGACGTGCTGGTCGCGCAGCGCCGCATCGATGCCGTACGCCGCCATATTCGTCTGCTCGACGACATCCGGGCAATGACCGAGGCGCGCGGTGCGGATGGTTATTCGGACCGTAGCGAGCAGGATCGCGCCGGCCTGGAAATCTCCCGCGCCCAGGAGCAGCTGGCGCTGGAAAAAGGCGCCCTGCTCGATGCCGGCAACCAGCTCGCGCTGCTCACCGGAGCGCCCCCCGAGGGCCTGGCCGAACCACGGCCGCCCTCCATGCAGCGCTACCTGGCGACTCGCGACCTGCCGCGCATCATCAGCAGCTCGCCGCTGTACCTGCGTGCCATGGAAGACACCAGCCTGGCCGAGGCGGAGCTCAGAGGCACCAAGGCAGCGTTGCTGCCACAGCTGAATCTGGAGGCTTCGGCGACACGCCGGGAAATCGGCGGGCGCCTGCAGAACGATTCGATGGTCAACCTGCGCCTGCGCATGGACACCCTCCAGGGGCTTTCCAACTTCCAGCGCCCCACTGCCGCCGCGCAACGCCTGGAGTCGGCCAGCTGGGGCCAGGACGCCATCCTGCGCGACATCCGCCGCCAGTTGCAGAGCCTGTTCGATATCGGCGATTCCCTGCTCTGGCGCGAACATGCCCTCGCCGTGCAGGTGAGGGATTCGGAACAGGTCGGCGGTCTTTACCGTGAACAGTTCGAGGTCGGTCGCCGCGATGTGATCGACCTGCTTACCGTACAACGTGAACGTTTCGAGGCCGAGCGCCAGTTGATCGTGCTGCAGGTCGAACGCTTGCGCCTCGAGTACCGTGCCGCCGCGCAGATCGGTCTGCTCGGCCCCCTGTTGGAGAACAGCCTGAATGGATCCTGACAACCTGGCAGCAGCCGGCAAGGGAGGCGATCAGGACCCACTGCGTCAGGGCCTGGTGCTGCTCTGCCGCCAGCTCGGCAGACCGCTGACGGGGGCCGAACTGGCCGATGGCATCGCCCTGGAGCAGGGCCGCCTGCCCCTGCGCATGGTCGCCCGGGCCCTGCGCCGTGCGGATATCGTCGCACGGGTCGCCGAGGAGCCGCTCAGGCGGATCGACGATTACCTGCTGCCCGCCTTGCTGCTGCTCGAAGACGGACGCTGTGTGGTGCTGGTCAGCCAGCACGACGAACAGGCCGATATTCTCGTGCCCCACAGCGATGGCGGCGTACAGCGTCTGGCCATCGCCGACCTGCAAAGCCTCTACAGCGGCATGGCGGTGTTCGCCAAATGCCGCTACCGCCCCGATGGGCGTGCCGAAGAGTTCGCCAGCCCAACTCGCGAGCACTGGTTCTACGGGGCCCTCAAGCGCCTGCGCCGCTCCTATGTCGAGGTCGCCGTGGCGGCCTTCATCGCCAACCTGCTGGCCATTGCCGCTGCGCTGTTCGCCATGCAGGTCTATGACCGCGTGGTGCCCAACGCCGCCTTCGACACCCTGTGGGTACTGGCCAGTGGCGTGGCCCTGGCCATCGTCCTGGAAAGCCTGTTGCGCGGGCTGCGCGCGCACCTGCTGACGACCCTGGGCAAACGCCTGGACCTGCAGCTGTCGTCGTTGCTGTTCGAGCGGGTGCTCAATACCCGGCTGGGCGCCAAGCCCGCCTCGGTCGGCGCCTTCAGCACGCAGATCCGCGAGTTCGAGTCGGTGCGCGAGTTCTTCACCTCGTCGAGCGCGGCGGTGATCAGCGACCTGCCCTTCGTGCTCATCTTCCTGCTGATCATCGCCCTGATCGGTGGCCATGTGGTCTGGGTGCCTGCGGTCGCGGCGGTGCTGATGGTGTTGCCCGGGCTGCTCGCCCAGGGGCGCCTGGCGCGGCTGTCACGGCAGAATCTGCGCGAGGGGGCGGTGAAGAACGGCATCCTGCTCGAATCCATCGAGCACCTGGAAACGGTCAAGGCCAGCCGTGCCGAGGGCCGCTGCATGCACCTGTGGGAAACCCTCACGGCGCAGCTCGCCGGCAGCGCGATGAAGACCCAGAGCCTGACCTCGGCACTCAGCTACGGGGTGAGCACGGTGCAGCAGCTCTGCTACGTCGGCGTGGTGGTGTTCGGCGTGTACCGCATCAGCGATGGCTACCTGAGCATGGGGGCGCTGGTGGCCTGCTCGATTCTTTCCGCGCGGACCATCGCGCCGCTGTCGCAGATAGCCGGCATTCTCGGCCGCTGGCAGCACACCAAGGTCGCCCTCGAAGGCCTCGACCAACTGATGACCGGCCCGGTGGAGCGCCCCGCCGGCCAGCGCTTCGTACGCAAGGAAAACCTGGCAGGTGATTATCGACTCGAGCAGCTGCGCCTCAGCCACGATGATGCGCCGCCCATTGTCGACGTCAACGCCTTGAGCATTCGTGCCGGTGAGCGAATCGCCCTGCTGGGTGGCAATGGCGCCGGCAAATCCACCCTGTTGCGCCTGCTCGCCGGGCTTCTCGACCCGAGCGCCGGGCGGGTGATGGTCGACGACATCAGCCTGACCCAGATCGATCCAGCGGATCGCCGCCGGCATATCGGTTACCTGCCTCAGGACATCGCCCTGTTCTACGGCACGCTGCGCGACAACCTCAATCTGGAGGGTGCCGCGGTCAGCGACGAGGAACTGTTCGAGGCACTCGACGGCGTCGGTCTGGGCGCCTGGGTGCGCAGCCATCCGCTGGGTCTGGACATGCCCATTCAGGGCAATGCCAGCCTGTCCGGCGGCCAGCGCCAGGCGGTCGGGCTGGTGCGCGTGCTGGTGCAGGATCCGCCCATCGTACTGCTCGACGAACCGACGTCCTCGTTCGACCAGACCAGCGAAAGGCAGGTGGTCGAGTACCTGCAGCAGTGGATCAGCGGGCGCACCCTGATTCTGGTTACCCACAAGAAGGTCATGCTCTCGCTGGTGGAGCGCGCCGTGGTGATGCGCCAGGGCCGGGTGATCATGGATGGTGCCCTGGATCAGGTGGTGCAGGACAACGTGGTGAACGCGCCAGCGGAAAGCCGAGGAGGCAATCATGCCGTCCAATGACCGGCTGCGCCGACAGCTCGAAGACCCCTTGCTCAGCGCCACCCACCCGCTGTTCCGACCCCTGCTGTGGACGATTCTGGCTACCGTACTGCTGGCCATCGCGTGGGCTGCCTGGGCCGAGCTCGATGAAGTGACGCGCGGTGATGGCCGGGTGGTGCCGTTCACCCGTATTCAGAAGATCCAGAGCCTGGAGGGTGGCATTCTCGATCGTCTGCTGGTCGGCGAAGGCGATCTGGTGGAGGTCGGGCAACCCCTGGTGCGGTTGGACGAAACGCGCTTTCGTACCTCGTTTCAGGAATCGGCCAACCAGTCGGCGGCCATGCGCGCCACCATCGCCCGCCTGGATGCCGAAGTGCTCGGCAAGGACCGCATCGCATTTCCCGAGGACATCGACCCCGCCAGCCCCCTGGCCCGCTCCGAGCAGGAGCTGTTCAAGTCGCGGCGCGACAAACTGCAGGATGGTGTCAGTGCCATCAACCGGCAGATCCGCCTCTCGCAACAGCAACTCGACCTGGTCGAGCCGTTGGTGGCCAAACGTGCCGTGAGCCAGATGGAAGCACTCAAGCTGAGCCAGGAGATCGCGACGCTCAACGGCAAACTCACCGAACTGCGCAGCAGCTACTTCCAGGATGCCTACACCGAGCGGCAAAGCAAGAAGGCCGAACTCAGCGCCCTGGAGCCCATCGTCCAGCAGCGCGAGGATCAGTTGCGCCGCACCGAAATCCTTTCACCCGTACGCGGCCGGGTGAACACCGTGCTGATCAATACCCGCGGCGGGGTGATCCAGCCTGGCGAGCCGATCATGGAGGTGATCCCGGTGGAGGATCGGCTGCTGATCGAAGCGAGGATCAAACCCCGCGACGTGGCCTTCCTGGTGCCCGGCATGCCCACCAAGGTGAAGATCACCGCCTATGACTACAGCATCTACGGTTACCTGACCGGCACCCTGGAACAGATCAGCGCCGACACCATCGAGGAGGAGACGGCACAGGGCAAGGAGTTCTACTACGAGGTGCTGATCAAGACCGACGGCAGCCAGCTCAAGCGGCGCGACGAAATCCTGCCGATCATTCCGGGCATGGTGGCCGAGGTGGATATCCTCAGCGGCAAGCGCACGGTGCTCAACTACCTGCTCAGGCCGCTGCTGAAGGCGCAGTTGTACTGAAACCCGACAGGGCGCAGCAGGCCTCTTCGCTGTTCGAGACGCCCAGTCGTCGACTGCCGCGGGCGACACGCCGACAGGCCGGTGTTCCCGCCTGGTGTTAGTCACAAAGTGCTATGGCGTGGCGCATGGCCGCTTGCTATTAAGTATCTACTGGCAAGACCTCTGTGCGTCATCGGCATCATCCCTGCCGACGCCATGTACAGGTGGCCGTGCCCTGCGCAACCAGCCGCTCGACGAAGGCTGCTGCGCGTTCGCCGCATCGAGCGACTGCAACGGCATGGGGATCAGGGAAGTGCCTCACTCTTCAGAAATGCCTTCGGCTCACAAGCAGCGCGGTGCCGTCGCCGTCGAATTTTCCATCGCCTTCATCATTTTCTTCCTGATCTTCTACGGCCTGGTGGGTTACAGCATTCCCTTCCTGCTCAGCGCCACCTATCAGGAGCTGGCCACCGAAGCCCTGCGCGATGCCATTCGCTCGCCCGATACCCGCGCGCCCACGCCGGAACAGCAAGCGCTCTATCAGCAGCGCGTGTTGCAGACGATGCGTAATTCCTGGTTGCCGGAAGCCTGGATGCAACCCTGCGCGGGCTACGACGGCTTCCTGAAAACCGGTGCGCAGTGGAGCGTCTGCGTACGCCACGACAACCCCGAAAGCATCATGCCGCCATTCTCCATCTTCGGTTGGAAGGTGCCACAGTTGCCCAGCGAGATACGCGGTGAGGCGACCATTCGCTTGTACAACGCCGGGTCGGGGAGCTGAGCATGGAGCGCATTCGATCCGACCTGCAGCGCCAGCGCGGTGCGTTCAGCATTCTCAGCGCCGCGACCCTGGTCATGGCCATCCTGTTTCTCTCTCTGGTGGTGGACACCGGGCGCCTGTATCTGGAACAGCGCAAGCTGCAGAAACTCGCCGACACCGCAGCCCTGGAATCGATCTCCCGACTCGCGGCCGGAAACTGCGCGCTGGACACCGTCAACGCACAGCTCTACGCCCTGGAAAACGCTACCTCTTACGGTTTCCCCGGCAGCGACCTGCAGTCGCTGGCCTCCTCCTGCGCAAGCATCACGATCGTCGATGGCCTCCGGGTACCGACCATCGATGCCGCTGGCAGGGCCGTCAGGGTGGTCACCAGCAGCCGGGTGCCCGCCAGCATCATCGTGCGTACCGGCGGCCTGTTCGGCCTTCCCGGCAATGCCACCGTGAGCCTGCAAGCCGTTGCGGTGGCCGAGAAAGACAGCGACCCGCTGACGGTATTCAGCGTCGGCTCGCAACTGCTCGACCTCAACGGCAACGGCGTGGTGCCGAGGCTGCTCAAGGCCGCCGGAGTGAACCTCAGCGGCCTGACCCTGCTCGACGCCGACGGGCTGGCGAATGCTCAGGTGACTCCAGCCAGCTTGCTGCAGGCACTTGGCGTGAACCTGGGGATAAACCAACTGAGGGCGCTGACCTCCGAGGGGCTGGTAGACCTGGTGGATACCCAGATCGGGGTGATCGGTATTCAGAAACTGGTCGATGTATCGGCGAAGCTGGTCGACCACAACCAGGCGCTGGCCGCCGATATCAAAGCCCTGGGCAGCACCCTGGCGAACTCGCAGTTGCAGAACGCCACGGTAAACCTGCTGGCGACCGACGAACGCCCCGGCCTGTTGAAGCTCGTCAGCGGCCCGGGCCAGGCCGTCGGCTCGGCACTGGATGCCAAACTGGCGCTTGGCGACGTGTTATCCACAGGCCTGATGACTGCCGTTCAGGGACGCGGCCTGCTGGTGGATCAACTGAACCTTCTCGGCCTGGTGAAGGTGCAGCTTGGCGTCGTGGAGCCGCCAGCCATCGGTATCGGCCCCGTTGGAACGACAGCGTTCAACGCCCAGACTCGCATGCACATCGATATCGACAGCTCCGGTGTACCTCTGGCCAACTCGTTGCTCAATATATTGGGCACCTCGATCAAGCTGCCCATCATCATCGATCTGGTGAGTGCCAAAGGCGAAGTGACGGATATCG
This sequence comes from Pseudomonas sp. SZ40, assembly GCF_052958135.1. Lineage (NCBI taxonomy): Bacteria > Pseudomonadati > Pseudomonadota > Gammaproteobacteria > Pseudomonadales > Pseudomonadaceae > Pseudomonas > Pseudomonas sp. SZ40. The sequence continues at coordinate 184,570 of NZ_JBQWIF010000006.1, forward strand.
ACTGTTCTCGGGCAGAGCCGGAGGCGACCATCGACGTCGAGTCCACGGTCGGCAATATCTGTATTGGCGATATGCCCAACGGCACGCTGTGGTCGACCCGTGCCAGCTGCACCGAATCCAACCTGCAGGACGCCCGCATTCTCCGGCTGCTGAACGTCGACCTGATCAAGGGCAAGGCTGCAGTGCCGCTGATTGGCACCGGTACCAATCCAGTTCGCGATGAGGTGACGCTCGCCGAGGACGAATCGGAGATCACCCAGGTCAATCAGTTGAAGATTGGCGACTCGATCGCCAACCTGCTCTCGCAGGTCACCAGAATGCTAGGGCTCGGGGTGCCGAAGGGAGCGGACGGTTCTCCGGGCTTCACCCCCGCCCAGGCTGCGCAGATCGCCGATAAATACCTCGCGGCTCACAGCAGCAAGGATGCCATTCGAGACGCCATGAAAAAGGATGGCCTCACCTGGCCCAGACCCGTGCTGTTGTTGCTGGATACGACCATGCCCGATGAATGGCACAGCAAGCTGAGTCTGGTGAATTGCTCCACCAACAAGGCGCGCTGCCGCGATGAGCTGATCACTTCATTGCAGACAAAACCCCAGGGCGGGCTGCTGAACAGCGTGCTGACCGGCCTGGCCAGCTCGCTTGGCCTGGGTAGCAACGCCCAGCCCTTGCTGCTCACCATCCTCAATCCGGTAATCGATCTGATCAAACCGCTGCTCAACTCCGTGGGCACGGCCGTGAGTAGCCTGCTCACCAGCCTCGGTCTGGAACTGGGCAAAAGCGAAATCAAGGTCCACAGCATCAGCTGCGGCATCCCCCAGCTGATTCGATGAGGTGTGATGTGAAGCGCGCGGCGAAAGATTCACAGCGAGGTGCGGTGGCCATCGAATTCGCCGTGCTGTTCGGCGTGTTCTTCGTGGTGGTGTACGCAATCATCGCCTACAGCATTCCCATGCTGCTGATGCTGACCTTCAAGCAGGTCAGCGCCGACGCGGCCCGCGCCACCCTGCAGGTCGACCCCGGCAACGCCGCCTACACCCAGTTGCTCAGCCGGGAAATCACCCGCGTGGTGGAGCGCAGTTGGCTGCCGGACAGCTGGCTGGGCGGCAACTGCCCACCACCGGAGCAGGATGCCGCCGGCTTCAGCTGGACCAGCCTGCCCGGCCAGAATGGCCACCCCTCCTACGGCAACATCGCCCTTGATGCCCGTGACCCCGATGCCCCGCGCTACGTGCTGCACGTGTGCCTGCAACGCCTCTACAACCGCGAGGGCGCCAGCGACCAGAGGGCCATCGTGCCGACCCTGAGGCTGCTCGGCATCAGCATTCCGAGCCTTCCGGAGGAAGGCGGCAATGTGGTCATACGGGGGGCAACCACGGTGACCCTCTAACAAAACCTCCCGTTTTTAGAGGCGCCCTCAGGCGCCGATCACACCGCCATCGTCACGGCTGATGACCATCACCGAAGAGCGTGGATGGACACCGGGGCGGTGATCCGGGAAGGTCGAGCCACCCTCCTCACCGGGATGCTGAATGCCCACGAACAGGGTTTTGTAGTCCGGTGAAAAGGCCAGCCCGGTCACTTCGCAGCCCACCGGGCCAACCATAAAACGGCGAATCTCGCCGGTTTTCGGGTCGGCGCAGAGCATCTGGTTGTTGCCCATGCCGGCGTAGTCGCCCTTGTTGTTGTACTTGCCGTCTGTCTGGATCCACAGGCGGCCGCCACCGTCGAAGCCGACACCATCCGGGCTGTTGAACATGTTGTGGGCATTGATCGCGTGGCTGCCGGCCTGAGGCGTACCGGCATGCACAACGGGGTTGCCGGCGACCACGAACAGATCCCATTCGAAATCCTCCGCAGCCGCGTCATCGCCGCCTTCGCGCCAGCGCAGGATCTGCCCGTACAGGTTGTTGGCACGTGGGTTCGGCCCGCCCACCGGCTGACCTTCCTCACCCCGCTTGCTGTTGTTGGTGAGGGTGCAGTAGACCTGACCGTCCAGCGGGCTGACGGTGATCCACTCGGGGCGATCCATCCGCGTGGCGCCGACCTGAGTGCCCGCCTGACGCGCCCGAATCACCACGTCGCCCTGGCTGGCGAAACCCTTCTCGGCATCGAGGCCGTTCTTGCCTGCGGTCAGCTCGATCCAGCGGCCACGCCCCTTGGGATGATCGGCATTGCCGTCACCCTCGTCGAAACGCGCCACATACAGGGTGCCATGGTCGAGCAGATGACGATTGGCCTTGGCATCACCGCGATCGAGGCGGTCACGGGTGATGAACTTGTAGATGAACTCGCCGCGTTCGTCATCGCCCATGTAGACCACCACGCGGCCATCGCGGGTCGTGGTCAGGGCGGCGTTCTCGTGCTTGAACCGCCCGAGGGCGGTGCGCTTGATTGGCTTGGCCTGAGGATCGAACGGATCGATTTCGACGATCCAGCCGTGACGATTCAGTTCGTTGGGTGTTTTCGCCAGATCGAAACGCGGATCGAAGTGGTGCCACTCGTTTTCCGCGCTGGCGTGCAACACGCTGAAGCGCTTCTGATCGGCGCTGAACGGCAGGCTGGCATCGCTGCTGCCGAAGCAGTCGCTGAAGTTCTCTTCACAGGTCAGGTAGGTGCCCCAGGGCGTCTGGCCGCTGGAACAGTTCTGGAAGGTACCGAGCACCTCGATGCCAGCCGGGTCGGCGGCAGTCTTGAGCAACTCGTGGCCACGTGCCGGGCCACTGACGTCCATCGGCAGGTTGCCATGTACACGGCGGTTGTAGGGCGAGCCCTGCACGAACGCCCAGCCACTGGCGCCACGACGCACTTCGATCACCGTCACACCCTCGGCATTCTGCGCTTTGCGCACGTCCTCGGCGGATTTCGGCAAACCACCGTGAGCCAACAGATAGCGGTAATTGACGTATTCATTGTTGATGGCCATCAGCGCACGATCCGCGTCACCCGGCCAGGGGAAGAAACTCATGCCATCGGTATTGTCACCGAACTGCTGCAGCTGTTCGGCGGCCGTGTTGCTGCCATCGCCCTTGAACGCCGGGCCACCAGCGTGCAGCGGCTGACCCCAACTGATCAAGGTACTGAACGAATAGCCGGGCGGCAGGGTGATGGTGTCGGCCGTTGCAGCAGCGATGTTGGCGAAGCCAAGCAGAGAGCTGCCGGCAGCGGCACTGATCGAATCGGCCAATACGCTGCGCCCCAGCAGGCCACCGCCGAGAAACAGTGCCGCACCGGTCAGCGCACCTGCGCCGATGAAGCGACGGCGGGAAAGGGTCAGGCGTTCGAGGTCAGTCAATTGATCGTCATGCATCACGGCGCTCCTGCTTTGTTCTGATTGGCAGGGACGCTATGTCAATGACATGACGGTTGGATGACAGTTGTTTGCAGCGCGTGTCAGGCCGTAGCGACGTTATCGACAGGCTGTGTACTGTTCACAAATACGGTGGCCCACTCTGTGGATAACCTGGTAGCTCTCTGCTACAGGCCATACGCCACGGGCGCTACAGGAGAGTGTACAGAATCTGATCAGCAAGCATGATTTACTCACAGGGACTCTGGATAAAATCCATGAGTACCTGTGGATAAAGCTTCAGGTGCCACGTATTTCGGGGCCTTCAGCACTCTGGATATTTTTTGAACACTGCACAGACAGCGCGAACCGGCATGTTTCGGGTCAAAAACGCCGCGTACTCGTCAGCTCTTCCAGTACCCGGGAAGCCACTCTGAACACCACCGACGTGTGGTCTTCGCCTGTTTCTATCTGGAAATCACTGCGCAGCCCGTACTGCGACAGATCCTCCAGGCGCAGTTGCAGAGCGCGGGCGTCCTGAATTCCCTGCGGGGCCTCACGGTCACCTATCAACAGCGTGAGGCTGCTGTGGATAAGATCCAGCTGACCGGCGTGGGCACGCTCGAAGAAAGCCCGTTCATGCTCCAGCAGGTAGCGATCACGCCACCACAGGCTCGGGCTGATCGCCACCACATGCTGGAACAGCGCAGGGCGAGTGAACAGCGTGTAGATGCCGAACATCCCACCAAAGGAATGGCCGACCAGGCTGCGCTGATCCTGATCGACCTGGAAGCGTTCGGCGACCCTCGGCATCAGGCGTTTCTCGACTTCATCGAGAAACAGATCCTGCCCACCCTGGGGTGGTGTATTGCGCTCGGCGGGTTGCGGCGGCGAGAGATCGAACGCACGGCGCTCGAAGTCCAGGGGCGTGTCGCTCGGGTAACCGATGGCCACCAGAATCGCCCCGCGCAGCCGCTCCTGAGCACGCTTGGCAGCGTGGAAGGCCGGGAAGTAGGCATTGCCGTCGAGCAGGTAGATCACCGGGTAGCCGCCGGTGTAGGGCACGTCGCCCTCCGGCAGGCTGATCATGATGCGGTACTCGCGCCCTTCGGCGCTCTTCATCATCCATTGCTCGGTACCGTCCAGCACCACCGGCTCGGCCTGGGCAACCGCCAGGCTGCCCAGCAGCAGCGCGCTCAGCAACCCACGCCACCAGCCAATCGCGATCACCAGTTATAACTCAGGCTGGTGACCATGCTGCGCGCTTCGCCGCGGTAACAGAAGCCGTCCTGGCAATTGACGTACTGCTTGTCGGTCAGGTTGCGGGCATTGAGGGCCAGGCGTACGCCATCCAGGCCACCGCCGAAGTCGTAGTGCACACCGGCATCGATCAGGGTGTAGTCGTCATTCTTGACCGTGTTCAGGTTGTCGCCGTAGACGCTACCGGTGTAGCGGGCGCCAGCCCCGAAGCCCAGGCCGAACGGCAGTTTGTAGTCCAGCCACAGGGAAGCCAGGTGGCGCGGTACGTCTTTGGGATCCTTGCCTTCGTTACCGTCGTTGCTCTTGGTCACCTCGGGGTCGTTGTAGCTGTAGCTGGCGGTCAGGTGCAGGCGATCGCTGAGATCGGTGACGGCCTCCAGTTCCAGGCCGCGAGAAACCTGTTCGCCGGTCTGTACGCTATTGAGTGGATCGAGCAGATCGCGGGTCACGACATTTTCTTGCGTAAGGTGGTAGAGCGAGGCAGTCAGCAAGGTATTGGTGCCTGGCGGCTGGTACTTGAGGCCCACCTCATACTGCCTGCCCTCGGTCGGCTTCAGTGGCCCATTGGCGTTGCTTCCGCTTTGCGGCTGGAACGACTCGGCATAGCTGGCATACGGCGCCACGCCATTGTCGAACAGGTACAGAGCGCCGAGCTGAAAGGTCGTGGCCGCATCGGTACGCGTGCTGTTGCCACCCGTGAGGTTGTCGCTGACGCGCATGCGCGCGCGGTCACGGCGCAAGCCAGCCGACAGGCGCCAGCGGTCGATCTCCAACTGGTCCTGAAGGTACAGGCCGGTGCGCTGGCTCATGTTGTCCTGATCGGTGAGCACATTGCCTGGCTTGCTGACGGGCTGATGGTAGTCAGGGGCATTCATGTCGATGGACGGCCCGGGGCCACTGGCATACAACACCGAGCCGTCGAACCAGGCGTAATCCACCCCGCTGAGCAGGGTGTGTTGCACGGGCCCAGTGGCGAAACGGCTGACCAGACGGGTATCGGTGGTCACCGACTGCATATCTTCGTACACCCCGACAGCGCCGCGTTCCATCACACCGTTGGTAATGGTGCCGGTGGGCTGCAGGTACTGGTTGGTGGTATCCAGTTCGCCGTAACGCAGGTTCTGCTGCAGGCTGAAGGTGTCGTTGAAGGCGTGTTCGAACTCATACCCTAGCGTCCACTGGCGCTGCTGGAGCTTGTCGAAGTACTCGTCGCCCTGCCAGAAGTCGCTCAGGCGACCTCCGTCCTGATAGAGCATCGGCGACGCCGCGGTTTCGCGTTCCTGATACTGGGCCAGGACGGTCAGGCTGGTGTCGGGGTCGATCTGCCAACTCAGCGAAGGTGCAATCATGCGTACATCGTTGTTCAGCTGTTCGATGTAGTTTTCCGCATCCCGGTAGAGGCCGACGGTGCGAAACAGCACGTCGCCCTCTTCGTCCAGCTGACCACCCACGTCGAATTGCGCCTGTTGGTGATTGTGGTTGCCGGCCTGTATTTCCACCTGGTTCCTGGCCAGCAGGCTCGGACGCTTGCTCACCCGGTTGACCATACCGCCCGGGCTGATCTGCCCGTAGAGCACCGAAGCCGGCCCCTTGAGCACCTCGATGCGTTCCAGGGCGTAAGCCTCGGTGCCATAGATGGAGAGCCAGCTGTTGTAGGGCTGACGCAGGCCGTCGAGAAAGTCTGCGGTCATGGTGGTATCGAAGCCGCGCACGCTGATGGTGTCGAAGCGCGGATCCAGCCCCGAACCGCCGGTGCGCACACCAGCGGTGTAAGCGACCGCATCCTCGACCGCGTTGACCTTGCGATCGGCGATCTGCTCGGCCGTTACCACGCTGATGCTCTGGGCAGTTTCCAGGATCGGCCGGTCGCTCTTGGTCGCACTGCTGGCATTGCTGGCGAAGTAACCGCCCGCCGGTGCGAAGGCACTCTGCGTCGCCGTGGCCTCGATGCTGGTGGCGTCGAGCTGCACACTGGCCTCGGCCTTGCCCGGCAGCACCACGTAACCCGATGTGGTCTTGCGGGCGACCAGCCCACTGCCGCGGAGCAGCGTCGCCAACCCTTCCTCCAGCGAGCCGCCACCGGCCAGGCCCGGGCTACTCAGGCCGCGGACCACATCGGGGGAATACGACAGGGTAATGCCCGCACGTTCGGCGAAGGCGCTCAGCGCCTGCTCCAGCGACCCGGCGGCGATGCGCGGGGCAGCGGCATCGGCCGGGGCCGCCTGCACCGTCAGGCCCGCCGTGCCACCGAGCAAGGCCAGCGCCAGACAGATGGCACCTGACAACGTACGAGGCTGAAGCTGAAACGGCAGGGGGCTGGCAGAACGCATGAGGGTATCCATTGAGAGAGTGATCCCCTCTAACCGGATGAATCGAAAAAGTCCGACAGACGATTGGAAAGACGGGCCTGCATCGAATGCTCGAGGCGCAAGCGGCTGTTGCTTTGGGGAAAACCCTATTGGTGGGCTGAAGCCCACCCTACAGCCGAGGGCCCGCGAGATACCGTCCGATTACTTCAGGGCACTGGGCGTAGGGTGGGCTTCAGCCCACCATATCGAACGCCCGCCTCAGGCCAACGGCATCACCCGTACCCACCAGCGCGTACGCTCGACGATCCTCACCGGCAGCAG